>CAJOEQ010000095.1 GCA_905233515.1 uncultured Synergistales bacterium | reverse complement strand
TGTTACTTGCTATTTTCTGATATAAATTTTTCTGAGTCATAACTCCTGCAACTAACATATTTTTTTCGATTAAACTAATCGGCCCGTGTTTCATTTCTCCTGCGGCACATGCTTCAGAGTGTAAATAGCTGATTTCTTTCATTTTAAGGCTGCCTTCCATTGCTACTGCATAATCTATATTTCGTCCTAAATAAAAAGCGTTACGAGCATTAATAAATTTCTCGGCAATTTCCGCGAGTCTCTCTTTCTCGTCAAGAATCTCGTCAATTTTTTCGGGCAATTTCTGAATCTCACTGATTAAATTTTCACAGCTCAAATCATCAAGAGTCCCCCGGATCTTTGCAAATTGTATAGCTAGAACATAACAGGCTATTAACTGCGCACTATATGCCTTAGTAGTAGCTACTGCAATTTCTGGGCCGGCCATTGTGTAAAAAACGCTGTCAGACTCGCGGGCTATAGTACTTCCTACTACATTTACAATTGCAAGAGTCTTTATCCCGTTTTCACGTGCGAGTCTCATAGCTGCTAGAGTGTCTGCTGTTTCTCCTGATTGTGAAATAATGACGGCCAAGGCGTTTTTATCGAGCGGCATTTTTCTATAACGGAATTCTGACGCAAGTTCGACTCTAACCGGGATTTTTGCTAAATCTTCAATGACGTATTGAGCTACTGCCCCGGCGTGATAAGCTGATCCGCAAGCAATTATATAAATTTGTGAGATTGATTTTATTTGCTCGTCATTGAGTCCCATATCGGATAAATCAATTTTATTTGAGTGAAATACAGATCCAAAAGTGTCTTTAACAGCCCGCGCCTGTTCGTGAATTTCCTTCATCATGAAATGCTCAAATCCGCCCTTTTCTGCTGCCTGAGCGTCCCAAGTAACCTCGCTTAATTCTTTATGTTTTGCGTAACCTTCAGTATCAAAGAATCGCACTACACCTTTTTTTAACTGGACGATTTCCATATTGTCGAGATAATAAACTTGTCTAGTATCCTGCAAAATTGCCGAGACATCAGACGCAAGGAAGGACTCGCCTTTACCCTGACCAGCAATTAACGGCAAATCTTTACGCGCTCCCCAGACTTCACCGGGGAAATCTTTGAATAACAGCACGAAACAATAAGAGCCTTCAATTTTTTTGATTGCTTGAGTAATTGCTTTGAGTGGGCTTTTTCCCTGTTTATAGTAGAAATCGATTAATTTTACGGCTGCTTCCGTGTCAGTCTGTGAGTAAAACTCATAGCCGTAATTAGCTAACATATTTTTAATTTCGCGATAATTTTCGACGATTCCATTATGAACAGCAACAACTGCCGCGTCATCGCTCCATAAAGGGTGGGCGTTAGTATCTGAAGGTTCGCCGTGAGTCGCCCATCTTGTGTGGCCGATTCCGCAAGTTCCTGACATGTCCTGACCTGAAATTTTTTCTTCTAAGACTTTGAGCCGGCCTTTATTTTTTGCGATTTTAACGTCATTATTATCCAGTACAGCAATCCCCGCCGAGTCATAACCTCTATATTCTAATTTTGCGAGACCTGATAATAGAATCGAGTCCGCTTGTCTTTCACCTGTGTAGCCTAATATACCGCACATTAATAAATTCTCCCTTCAAAATTATATTTATATTATATGCGTGTTAGTGAATATTTTTGTGAAAGTTTTTGAGAAGTAATAACCGGAGAATATGAGTCCTCCGGCTGAATGATTAAAATAAATAATTTCTTGACCACTCAAAGACTCCCAGAGCAGCAGCAACACTCGCATTTAATGAGCCTGTACCGCCCCTAATTGGAATCTTAACTAGTAAATCACAATTTTCACGAACTAAGCGCGAGAGTCCTTCACCTTCTGCACCGATTACAAGTGCTGTGCGTTCCGGTAATTTTTCGGACCATATAGAAATTTTTGCGTTCGAATCGAGTCCGACTGTCCAGAAATTTGCGGCTTTGAGTCTCTCAAGTGCACGAGTTATATTTACGACTTGAATCACTGGGAGTCTTAAGGCCGCCCCCGCACTAGTTTTTATGACTGTATCATTAGGAGTCGCGGATCTTCTTTTAGCATTCACGACACATAACGCGCCGCCAGCTTCTGCCGAACGTATAACAGCTCCTAAATTATGCGGGTCTTCTATGTGATCCAGTACTACAATAAGAGCAGGGGAATTATTATCAAGCCCCTTCAAGAAATCATCAAGTTCAATTGCTTTAACTTGAGTCAATTTGCAGATAATGCCCTGATGCTTTTCACCGTCTGAAAGTTTATCGAGTGCTTCAGGCTTTAAAATTTGATAAGTTATTCTTGCTTGTTTAGCGAGTTCTATAATCTCATCAAGAAAAGGCGGCCTCACGTTATCAGCGATTAAAATTTTCTGGCATTTTTCCGGACTCAGTCTCAGCAGATCTATAACGGGTTTGCGTCCCCTGCAAATATCGCTCATGATTTATTTTGCCTTCTTTTGTGTGAGTGTTGCCCAGTCTAAATTATTCCAGTCAGGTTCTGCGGGTGCGTTCGCATTATCTGCCCAGTAAAAGCCTAAATTTGTCATTATATTAGTCCACTCCGACGAATGAGCACCGACGTATTCAGCATAAGTCATATCAGTGCCGGGAACTTTTGCGAGTGCGCAATTTTTGAGAGTATACAGCGGCACGGGATCAGATAAAGCCTCAACGTTGCAAGGATATGAGTCAAACTCTTCACTCCATGCGCGTTGAATTTCAGCACTTCCGAACCATTCAGCAAATTTTTTAACGTGTTCGGTCTGTTCGGGAGTCCTGTTATTATTTGCGAGAACTCCTATATATTCAGCGATATAATATGTGCCGTCGTCAATGTCTACGAGCTGCCAGTTTTCCGGCTTGATTGTACCTTTTAGAGGATTCTTTGAAGATTGGCCGGCTGCGTCTATATTTCCATAAAGTGAAGACGAATAAAACGTACTGACTTGAACATCACCGCGATTCAAAGCGTCAAAACCGTATGAGTCGCCCGTGTAATATCCATTTGCGCAATATTTCCATAAAGTTTTCCAACCTTCTACGGAGATTCCGCCCGCTGGTGATTTAGGATCGGTGAAAGCGTATAACATAGCATTATTTATATTCATGTTAGTAGTTCCGCCGACTCTTCCTTGACGATACCATTTATAGCCGCAGTTAACGAGGTCAGCCCAGTGCTTAAAGTGTAAATTTTTGCCATTTGTCCCGAATTTGTCAGTGCGATAAAGCATTAAAATATTTTGAATAACAAGCCCGTATGCTTTACCGGGATATTTATATTCGCCGACCTTATCAGCCCACGAAGGAGTCCACTCAATGACAGAAAGATTTTCATAATCGCCTTTGACGAGCTGCGACCATCTGACTTCATTAAGCCCGAAAATAATATCTCCGTCCTTATTCTCGTTAGCAAGTTGAATCGCGCTTGTATCTCCCTTATAAACTGTTGAGTCGTCCATGTTGATAATAAAACCTGCTGATTTTGCTTCATTTTTGAGCCAAGTAACCCGTTCGCTTGAATTAGAATTTGAATAGATTCTAATTACATAATCCGACGCAAAAGCACAAGCACTCACGCTCATAATAAGCGCAAGAACAGCAATAACGCTAAAAAGTTTCTTCATGATAAAATTACCTCCTAATTAACAATAAATAATAAAATTTGAGTATGATTATATTATCACGAGAATAAAATTTTTCATTGAGCTAAAATCCCGAATGAGTTAGAATATTGCGCGGAATAAAAATTTATATTTCATAAATCATTAATTGAAGGGATTGACAAAATTGGCCGAAAATTTGTATAATGGCTCGTGGCTCGTGGCTCGTGGCGAGTATTCTACACTAATTTAATTTCCTATTCACATTCACAACAAAATCAATTAATTCACTTTCTTGTAAGTTGCGCGAGGTGTGATCATGTTATTTAACTCGTGGCAATTTGCGATATTCTTCCCTGTAGTATTTGCGCTTTACTGGTTTATGCCTCAAAGATTCAGGATTTATTTATTATTCGCAGCAAGTTATTATTTTTATATGAGCTGGAATGCAAAGTATGTTGTCTTGATTCTTTTCACGACAATAGTATCATATTTTGCGGCGATATTTTTAGAGAAATTCAGGACTGCGAGAAAATTAATTCTTGTAATTGCGTTAATATCGTGTCTGGGAGTCCTGTTCGTGTTCAAATATTTTAATTTCATATCGGAGACTCTAGTAAATTTCTTAAATATGTTTGCCAGCATAAAATTACACCCGATGACTCTAAAATTATTATTGCCGGTGGGAATTTCGTTTTATACGTTCCAGACTCTCAGCTATGTTATTGACGTGTACAAGGGACAAGAGAAGGCGGAAAAAAATTTTATAGTTTATGCAACGTTTATATCATTCTTTCCGCAGTTAGTGGCCGGGCCGATTGAACGCACAAAAAATTTAATGCCTCAGATAAAAAATTGCGGTTCGCTTTCATTCAAATATGAACAGGGAGTATACGGACTAAAATTAATTTTGCTGGGACTATTCAAAAAAATTATAGTAGCTGATTATCTAGCAATATGGGTTGACGGAATTTTTGCGAACGTTGAGTCATTCAAAGGCTTTGTATTAGTCATTGCAGTATGTTTATTTGCTGTACAAATTTATTGCGATTTTTCCGGATATTCGGACATAGCGAGAGGCTGTGCTAAGTTACTGGGCATTGACTTAATGATAAATTTCAGGAGTCCCTATTTTGCGTCAAGTATTCGAGAATA
>CAJOEQ010000094.1 GCA_905233515.1 uncultured Synergistales bacterium | reverse complement strand
TTATATGATGTTAAATTTACTCCTATTAAATCTGCCTTAGTTATTATAATTTCTTTCTGAGTTGACAGCCCGACAACTGAATCAGCACCGAAAAAATTATCTGTGTTGCGTTCGTCTTCAAGTTCTATCAAATCGCCTAATTTATATTTACTCAATCCCATAGCCTATCCCCCTGAAGGCCTCACCGAGCATATTTTGTGATTCTCTCTCATCGTGTAAGATTGCGCGCATTTCGTTTTGAATTCTTGACATTTCCGCGTGAAAATCTATATTTAAATCCTTATCAATGAATTTAATATATTTGCTAGGGACTAAGCTGTAATTATTTTCTTGAATCTCGCTTAATTCTACACTGCGATAAAATTCGGCCATCTCGTAATTTCTGCCGTCGGTGCCTTCATTTTGCCAAGTATGATATATATTAGCTGCTTTCTGAATTTGAGAGGGACTCAACAAAAATTTTTTCTTGTTTTCGCCTTTAACTGGGTTATCCGTCCAAGTTCGCAAATCCATAAATAAAATTTCGTGCTGTCTATTTCGCAAAATTCTATCGTGATAGAGTCCGCCTCGTTTATTCTGATTCAGAATCCAAAGCGTAACGCTAATATCTGTAGTGATAAATAATTCGCGGGGTAAAATAATAATTGCTTCTATTTTGTCATTCTCGATTAATTTTTTGCGAATTCCCAGCGTATCGCCGTCGCCGAGTGCCCCATTTGCTAAGAGAAAACCTGCTACACCGTCAAGAGGTTTCAAATGTGAGAGAATATGCAGAATCCACGCATAATTAGCGTTACTTTCAGGCGGAGTCTCATAGTCAACCCAGCGCGAGTCATTCCTTAAATTTTCGTTGTACCAGCCTTTGAGATTAAACGGGGGATTAGCCATAATGTAATTAAAATATATTCCTCTGTGTAAATCATGAGTGAATGAAGAGTCGCTCATTTCGCCGAGATGATGACTGATACCGCGTAAAGCCAGATTCATTTTTGCGAGTCTGAAAGTAGCCGGCTCTTTCTCTTGACCATAAACGTTAATGCGGCTTAAATCACCGTGTTTAGCTTTGATAAATTCAGCACTCTGAATGAACATACCGCCCGACCCGCAGCAAGGATCGTATAAATTCCCGTCAAACGGCTCAATCATAGAAGCAATTAACTGCACAACATCATGAGGCGTGTAAAATTCTCCTTCTTCTTTAGTGGCATTGACTGCGAACTCTTTCAAGAAATATTCATAGACTCTGCCGATTAAGTCTTTTTCCTGCCCGAAAGATTTATGATTTATCTTGTTAACCTCGTCAATAATTTTTTTGATGTCATTAGGTGCGAGGTTTCGAGTCGTAAAAGTTCCCTCGATAAAGCAGCCTTTTAACTCTTTACTGTTTGAAGCTATAGAATGCAAGGCCGTATCAAGAGCAGCGTTTAATTTCGGTGCAGGATTATTAATTATATTTGACCAGCGGGACTCAGGTAATAAATTATAAGTGCCGTCCGTGAAAGTAGGATCATCAAAAAAGGCTGTAATAATTTCTTTGTCGTCAGGGTTGAGTCCTTCAGAGATTAATTTTTCGCGTAAAATTTTAGTGCCGTCCTCAAATTTTTCACCGATAAAGCGCAGGAAAACAAGAGTCAACATCATATCCCTTTTTTCAAAGAATGGAGCCTGCCGCAAAATATCACGACACTTGAATAAAATATCATCAAGATTTAAAGTATTTTTCTCGTCTGATTTTTTCTGAGTCATTGTCCTGCTCCTGTTATAAGTAATTGAATAACTTGTATTATATTATAATTATTAAAGCTATATAAAAATTTTTCTCATTCAGGGCGATTTTACTTTATAATTTATGCAAGATTTTATTTTATTTAATTAAAGAAGGAATATAATTTTGCTAACACTCGATAAAGTTTATCACGCGGCTTATATATTACGTGAATGCGCTAGAAAGACTGATTTAATAGCAGCTCCTAAAATCAGCGAAAATCTTTATTTAAAGACTGAAAATTTGCAGGTAACAGGAAGTTTCAAGCTAAGAGGAGCATATTATAAAATTTCTCAATTATCGGACGAGGAAAAATCGCGCGGAATAGTTGCATGTTCAGCAGGAAATCACGCACAGGGAGTCGCAATGTCAGCAGCTCGCAAGGGTATAACTTCAACAATTTGTATGCCAGACAGCGCGCCCGTTATGAAAGTAGACAGCACAAAGAAACTCGGTGCAAATGTCGAACTAGTTCGCGGCACTTATGACGATGCACATGATAGAGCCGTTCAGCTTGTACAGGAGACCGGAGCAACTTTTATACACCCGTATGATGATGATTTTGTTATAGCAGGTCAAGCGACTATAGGGCTTGAAATTCTTGATCAGTTAGCTGACGTTGAGGCCGTAATAGTTCCGATTGGCGGGGGCGGTTTAATTTCGGGAGTTGCTTTTGCTATAAAATCACTCAAACCTGAAGTAAAAATCTACGGAGTTCAGGCAGCGGGCGCACCCAGTATGTATAATTCTTTCAAGGCTCATAACCGCGAAATCTTAGAAAGTGTATCAACTTTTGCGGACGGTATAGCAGTCAAGAGTCCCGGCGAAAACACTTTTAATATAATTTCAAATTATGTAGATGATATTGTCTGCGTTTCAGAAGATGAGATCGCGGCGGCAATTCTTGAATTAATCGAGAAGCAGAAATTAATCGCAGAAGGTGCGGGGGCTGTGAGTGTAGCTGCTGAAATGTTCCATAAATTACCAGTCGAGGGCAAAAAAACTGTCTGTATAATATCAGGCGGAAATATTGACGTAAATATTTTATCGCGCGTAATAACTCGTGGGATGATGATGACCGGACGAAATATAAATTTAACGATTCAATTAATCGACAAGCCCGGACAATTGCAGGACGTATCAAGAATTATAGCTGAATGCGGCGCGAATGTCGTATCAGTCTATTATGATCACGGAGATACTAACATGGCAATAACTAGCTGTTTTCTTAAATTGGCACTTGAGACTCTTAATATCGAACAGATTAACGCAATTAAAGAGAGACTCACCCGTGAAGGCTTCAAAATTGTTACAGAAAGGGTATAAAGATAAAAAATGCGGAAAATTTTATTTGCTTTAATTATAAGCGCGTTATTTGTGAGTCCAGTTTCAGCGGCAAATTTGCTTGATGACTATGATATTATAATTGCGGGTGCAGGCTCAAGCGGGATTGCTGCAGGTATACAGGCTTCACGAATGGGCGCAAGTGTCTTAATAGTCGAACCCACTAATTTATTAGGCGGACAAATCACTGCGGCGGGAGTCTCAACAATGGACGATTTAAGCGGTCAAGCAAGCGGCTTATACTCAGAATTTATCACAAGAGCTGAAGAATATTACACGTCGCGCGGCAAATCGATCGGGACATGTTATTGGGAGAAAAGCAATAAAGCTATTGAGCCTCATGTTGCAATGAAAATTTTATCACTCATGGCCGGCGGAGAAGATGAGCCCGATATAATTTATAAATCGCAGATTGTAGGAGTCTTGACTGAAAAAATTATAGCCGTGTCAGGTGAGAATTTAAACGAGACTTTATGCGTGAGGGGCGTAATTGTTCAGACTCCTGAAGGCAAGAAAAATATATCATGTAAAATTTTGATTGACGCGAGCGAATACGGTGATATTTTAGCAATGGCCGGAGCAGAATTCAGAGCAGGCCCCGCAATGATTCAAGATATAACGTGGACGGCGATAATTCGCAAATATCCTGAAGGAATCCCCGCAAATTTAAAGCCTTTGAATCCTTTACCCGGTTACGACATGGCAAAATGGAACTATGAAAATTACGTCTCAAAAGATGCCGCGGGCTTTGAAGGAGTTTATCCAGTTAAACCGCCTGTAAATTTTGTAACTCATAATGCATATAGGGGACTGCCTGACTCATTTTTGCCCGGAAATTATGACGCTGAACAGCCCGAATTAATTACAAAAACTTGCGTGAATTGGCCTAATGATTACCCCGGACAATACAAATGGCAAGGGAAATACGGCCTCCCAGTCGAATATTTAACAGATTTGAATTTGCGCAAGAGAGTCGAACGCGACGCACTGATTAAGACTTTACACTTTATATATTACATTCAAAACGAGCTCGGCGAAAATTGGTCAGTCGATGATAACGAATATAACGAGCTCCCGGAATGTGCGAAAGATTTGCCGAAAGAATGGCAGGATATAGCAAAACATTTGCCCCCTGTTCCTTATGTTAGAGAGTCAAGACGAATTATAGGCGTTCATACTCTTACATCTGAAGAATTACATAGAAATTCTTTGAGCTATCAAGGCGATAACGGCAATAATGAATTTAATGACGCTATAGCGATCGGGCGTTATGATTTAGATTTGCATTTAGCAGATTCTGACTCTGATATGGATTTAGACGAAAAACGAGAATTTATTACGAGTCATAAACCCGTCGGAAATTTTCAGATTCCATTAAGTATATTAATTCCCGCTAAAGTTGACGGATTAATCGCGGCGGAAAAAAATTTATCAATGTCAAGACTCGTATCAGGAGCTTTGAGAGTCCAGCCTATAACAATGATGACCGGCCAAGCAGCAGGAGTCCTCGCAGCACTCGCAGTGAGTCAAAAAATTCAACCTCGTGAAGTAAAAGCTATACAAGTACAGCGCGAATTATTGAAATCAGGCGTAAAATTATCACTCTGCAATTATTCAGACGTTCCCGAAAATGATAAACACTATGCAAATATTCAAATAGTGAGTCTTTATGACTTAATGCAGGCGAAAGATATAAATATTTTCGGCGTTGAAGATATATTAACAGAAGAGGAATCAGCGCGAATAACTGAAAAAATTAACTCAATGACCCGCAAAAAAATTGAAATTCCCAAACTTGCAGGACTAACACGAGGGGACGCGGCTGACATATTAGCGAACTTAGTAGAAAATTTCTAAATTATAAAAACTCGTTGGCATATAAAAGTTGTCAACGAGCAAATTTTTTATACATTCACTCCGAAATCAAGACACAACGAACGCAAGCCGCCTTTATAGCCTGAACCGATTGCGTTAAATTTCCAGTCTTGACCGCTCCTGAAAATCTCACCGACAACGACAGCAGTCTCAACCGAGAAATCTTCTCCCAAATCATAGCGTATTAACTCTTTATTATTTGCCTCGTCTAAAATATGAATATAAGCATTTGAAACTTGGCCGAAATTTTGCCGTCTCTGTTCTGCCTCATGTATAGTAACTGTAAAAGTTATTTTGCTGATAATGGGCGGAACTTTTGAGAGATCAACTTTTATAACTTCGTCATCGCCTTCACCTTCTCCGGTTAAATTGTCGCCCGTATGAGTTACAGCTCCTGAATAGTGCTTTAAATTATTGTAGAAAACGAAATCCATATCATTCGTAACTTTACCGTCTGAACCGAGAAGAAATGCAGCCGCGTCAAGATCAAAATCAGCACCGCCCTTGTATTTGTTAGTGTCCCAGCCTAGACCGACAAGCAAACGAGAGAGTCCGGGATTTCCTTTTGTTAAGTCAATTTTTTGACCTTTATAGAGACTGATTGCCATTTGTTAACGCCTCCTGATTTATAAAAATTTTTATGATGGACAAAATTAATTTTACGCAAATTTATTCGGCCTTGTCAATATTTTCTAGAATTTTCCTGACTTTATTGCCGACTGAATCAAGCGAATATGCTAATCTCAAACAAGTGAGCATTAATATATCTTCCTGCTTAGCACCTTTTATGATTTCTCCGCTTGCGTCATTGATTAAATTTTTGATTCTGTCAAGCTCTTCATTTTCCAAAGGAGTATTTATTGTGTAAGTGCCTTTGCCTATTGTCAAAAATACGTCTCGTGAAGTTCTCATGTTTAAATCTCTCTTATCTCGTTAATAAAATATGCTCAAGCCGGGCGATTTTCCCTGAATAAATATTTTTGTTGATTATATTATCAAGACAAGCCCGCACGAATTCTTTATCACGTTCGATTGTTCCGTCAGATTTCCGCGCGAGTTCCTTACGCAATGAGTCCCTTTCTTTTAAAAGCTGCTTAACCCGCCCATTAAGTGAGTCCGCAAAGTATTCTATTTCTGTCAGTCCTATTGACATAAAAAAATCACCTTCTCCGAATGATTTAATATTTTATCAGAGAAGGCAATTTATTATTATTATTTAGCGAATTATATAGCCTTTAGCTTTTAAACTCTCACGGACTTTATTATGTACGCTTTCTACTTCTTCATCTTTGAGAGTTCTTGTGTGAGATCTATAACTGAGTGAATAAGCTAGACTCCTAAATCCTTCGGGAATTTTTGAGCCGTCATAAATATCAAATAAACGCAATTTCTCAAGCGTTAAATCCTGATTAGCAATTTCNNNCATGACTTTATCATTACTCTTGTCGATTTCAACTAAAAGCGAAATATCACGGAATGAGGCAGGGAATTGACTAGACGGCTTAAATTCGGGCTTATCAGGTCTAAGCAAGCAAGTTAAATCAATCTCAAAAGCATAGACTCCCGAAATATTTAAATCCTGCTCAATTGCCGGCTTAAGTCTTCCTACAAAACCTATTTTTGAATTATTCACGAAAATATCGGCCATTTGTCCCGAATGCATGAAAGGCTCATGACCTGACTTGAAAACCGCATGAAATCCGCGCGACCTGATTAATGACTCAATATCTGATTTAATATTATAGAAATCTTCAGACCTGTTATTAAATGCTGCTCTTGTATCAGTGCCGTTAAATAAAATTGCTGCAACGTGTTCGGGCTCGGTGTGTTCACGTTCAGGATCAATTAAGAAGACTCTACCCTGCTCAAAAATTTTCACGGGATCGCGCCAACCTGAGACT
The DNA here is from genome assembly GCA_905233515.1 of uncultured Synergistales bacterium. Classification (GTDB taxonomy): domain Bacteria; phylum Synergistota; class Synergistia; order Synergistales; family Aminobacteriaceae; genus JAFUXM01. The sequence goes on along the minus strand of CAJOEQ010000094.1, from coordinate 4,348 downwards.
ATGCTATTTCTCAAGCCCATTAATAAGCCCGGTAATAAAGTTGTTCTCATTGCCATTTGATCGCGGCTGATGGGATTAGCAATTTTTAGAGTCTTAGCTCGTAAATCATTGCTTGCGAGTCTCAATTTTCCCGGGAAGTCTTCAGGGAGAAAGCTATAAGTCAATACTTCAGTATAGCCCCTTGACATTAAAGAATTTCTCACAAAGCCGGCGAGTCTCATATAATCGCCTATATCTGCACGTTTAGGCATTTCCCCGGGTAATTTATTCGGAGCGTCGTTATAACCTCTAAAGCGGCCAATTTCTTCTATTAAGTCCTCTTCTATAGTAATATCGGGTCTCCAAGTGGGAGGCAAAAATTTGTCTTCTCCTGTGTGTCTTATTCCGAAACCTTCAAGAATCTTTGCGGCCTCGTTCATGTTGTCCCATGATAAATAAGTAGAAAGTTTTTGACGAGTTAATTTTATAGTTTTAGGCTCATTAATAATATTTTCAGCGTATAACGGCCTGTAATTGACATCAGCCCCGCACCAGTCCCGCATTAAAGTTGACGCAGAATTTAAAGCTATTTTGCTGAGTGAGGGATCTACAGTTCTTGAAAATCTGAAGGCAGCTTCTGAATTTATGCCCAGTCGTCTAGACGTATGACCGACTCGAATCGGTGAAAAACTTGCGCTCTCAATAACTATTGTGCTTGTGTCAGGATTTATGCCGGTCTGTTCACCGCCCATTACTCCAGCAAGTGCTATAGCTTCACCGCCTGAAGTTATTAACATGTCGCGCTCAGTTAAGAGTCTTTCTTTACCGTCAAGAGTCAACATTTTTTCGCCGTTATAAGCAGCTCTAACAGTTATCTCACGTGCTGGAAGAGTATTTAAATCAAACGCGTGAAGAGGCTGGCCAAGCATGAGCATTATATAATTTGTAACGTCAACGGCGTTATTAATCGGTCTCATTCCTAAGTGAGCAAGATCTATTTTTGCAGTGAGAGGCGAGTCTGTAATTTTTGCTCCTGTAGCGAGTCCGAGCCTATAACCGTAACAGCCCCTATCAGGTAATGAAATATTACCGAATTTTTCCGGCCATTCTTTTTCTTGAGTAAGAGGCCTCATCCATTCAGGAGATTTTAATAACGACTTAGGGAACAAGCCTTTAATTTCTCTTGACATTCCTAAATGACTCAACAAATCGCCGCGATTAGGAGTAATTGAGACATCAAATATGACATCACCGACGTGATATAAATTTTCGCATTTGTCGCCGGGTCTTGCGTCTTTAGGGAGAATCAACAGCCCTGAAGGGTCATCAACATCGTGCAGTCCTAACTCTTCAGCACTTAACATCATGCCGAAACTTTGAACTCCTGCAAAATCTCGCGTGCCCATTTCAGTCCCATTCGGTAAAACTGAACCCGCGCCCGCATAAAATACTAAATCGCCCTGTTTCATGTTATTTGCGCTAGTTACACAAACATGTTCGCCCGTGCCAGTGTTCAAATGAGCAACAAAATATTTTGATTCAGTCGGGTGTTTATCAAGCGAGTCAATTCGAGCCGCAACGATTCCGCGCATTTTTCCGGCTGTGTAAGTAATGCTCTCAATTTCTGAACCTGAAAAAGTTAATCTCTCTGCTAATTCTTCAGGAGTCAAGTCAAGAGGCTCAATGTCTATAAAATTTTTTAAGAGTTCCCACGAAATTAACATTTTTTGCCTCCTTCTTTTGAGTCAAAGCCTGACAAGAAATAAGAAATATTACCGTCAAATAATAATCTTAAATCGCCGATTCCGTATTTAAGCATTGCCATGCGGTCGAGTCCGATTCCAAAAGCAAAGCCGTTATATTTATCGGGATCAATTTTCCCGGCGCGAATTACATTCGGATGTACCATTCCCATGCCTGCGACTTCAAGCCAGCCCGTGCCGTGACAGACTCTGCAGTGAGGGTCATTTCCTGAACACTCTACGCACTCAATATCAAGCTCCATAGAAGGCTCAGTAAATGGGAAGTAGCTAGCTCTGAATCTTGATTTAAGACTTTTGCCGAAAAAAGCATTTAACATTTCTGTCATAGTGCCTTTCATGATACTGAATGACACGTTTTTATCGACTAATAAGCCCTCCATTTGATTGAACATTGGCGAATGAGTCACGTCATTATCACGTCTATAAACTTTTCCGGGGCAAATTATTCTCAAAGGCGCGCCGTATTCAAGCATTGCACGGACTTGAACGGGTGAAGTGTGAGTCCTTAAAAGAGTCCCGTCTGCAAAATAAAAAGTGTCTTGCATATCCCGCGCGGGGTGCCATGAAGGAACATTTAAGCACTCAAAATTATAGAAATCTTCTTCTTTTTCGGGGCCGGTTGCTACAGAATAGCCTAAACCCTGCATAATATCAGCGATTTCATGCATAGTCTGTAAAACTGGGTGAAAAGCTCCTGACAATCTGCCTCGTTCAGGTAAAGTAACGTCAATTCGTTCGTTGATTTCTTGTTTCTCGTTCTCAAAGTCTCGTATTTTTTTGCCGGCTTGTGTTAATGAGTATTCTATTTCGTCGCGTAGTTTATTAAGTTCTTGGCCTGTTTCCTTGCGTTCTTCGGGGGGTAATTTCCCGAGTGATCGCAGTAAAAGTGTTAAATCTCCCTTTTTGCCTGTGAATTTGACTCGAATCTCGTCGAGTTCCTGTAAAGTTTTAGCGTTATTCAGGGACTCAATAAATGAATCCCTGACCGCTTTAATATTTAGTAAATCCTGCATAGATTTATAGAGCTGCTTTTGCTTTAGCTATTAATTCTCTGAAAGCCTTATCGTCATGTATTGCGAGTTCAGAGAGCATTTTACGATTCATGTTAATACCGGCCTTCTTAAGTCCGTTCATGAATACGCTGTAACTCATGCCTTCAGCTCGGACGGCTGCACTGATTCTAGTAATCCAGAGTCTGCGGAAATCTCTTTTTTTGCGCTTACGATCGAAATATGAACGTGATAATGCGGCGAGATATGCTTCACGGGCTCGGCGATAAACATTTTTGCGTTGACCCCAGTAGCCTTTAGTGATCTTAAATAGTTTTTTGCGCTTCTTATCGCTTGCACTTGCACCTTTTACTCTCATGTTAAATCAGATCCTTTCTTAAGTGCTAGTCATATGGCAATAAATGCCGCATTTGTTCTGTGAGCGTCTCAGTTACATATCCTGTAGCTTTGAGTCTGCGCATACGTGAAGGCTTCTTGTGTACGAGAATATGAGATCTGCTGCACTTCCTGTAAGCGAATTTGCCTGATGCGGTCTTAAAGAATCTTTTCTTTGCGCCGCTGTGTGATTTAAGTTTTTGCTTTGCCATGAAAATTTATTCTCCTTGTTGAATGTCCCGTGCTGCCGGGCTGGTTTTTGCTGTCGATGATGTTAGAGGTGTGAGCAATATCCGCATGTAACGGCCTTCCATCATGGGTTTTGACTCAGATTTTCCGACATCTTCACATTCTGTAATTACGCGGTTTAGAACTTCTTCGCCCTTTTCGAGAAAGGACATTTCACGCCCCCTAAAGAATACAGAAACTTTGACTCTGTGTCCGCTCTCTAAGAAATTGCGCACTGCCTTAGTTTTGAAGTCAAAATCATGATCATCAATTTTCGGTCTCATTTTGATTTCTTTCAAGGCTTGAACTTTTTGTTTCTTGCGTGCGTCTTTTTCCTTTTTCTGTAATTGATAACGGTATTTGCCGTAGTCCATTATTCTACAGACAGGGGGACTCGCCATAGGTGCAACCTCTACGAGATCTAAAGATTGCTCCTGAGCCATGCGAATGGCCTCGATAGTGTTTGTAATTCCAACTTTTACGCCGTTCTCGTCGACTAATAAGACTTGTGATGAAGTTATTTCACTATTTACGCGAGGGGCGTTTTCTTCATTGCCGGGCAAAATTCCTCCTCCTTTCGTTTATCTGCCTCAGCTGTGCAATAAAAAAATCAGGTCGGCTGCGAATCCTCACAAACTGCCTGATATTATGTGCGTAAGTTTAGTAAGTGGCTGCTTGTGATTATTGCTTTAATTCCCGCCGATATTTTGCAATCGATCAGGAGAGCCGTTTAATGCGTAAAATATAACATAACTTGTGAAATTAGGCAATTTATGCGAAAATATTTTATCAAGTTTCAAGCAAAAAAAATTTTTATGTAATTAGGAGGTTGACAAAATTGCAAAAATTTGAGTATGATGTTCGCAGTTCGCAGTAGCTTAATTTATCCCTTAATTTCTTGTCAAGTTATTCACATTCAGATAGAGGGCGTTAAGATATGTGGGTAAATTTCAAGAAAGTTATCAAGAAAATATTTTCGTTTATTGCTCCCAT
>CAJOEQ010000093.1 GCA_905233515.1 uncultured Synergistales bacterium | reverse complement strand
TACGGTGTTGCTCCTTATGGGTGCGCATTGATGATAATTAGTTATTTTGTCTCGAAATATGCGCCAATTTTCACGAAATCTATAGAAATCCCCGAAAGTGAGGCGGCTCAAGAATGATTAACGCTTTAAATTTAAGTATCGTGGGAGCTGCTGCACTTGTTATATTATTGCTAGTTTTAAAGCGTCCGACTCCTGTTGTTATACTTGCTGCAGTTGTATTATTAATCGGCGTTAATATTCAATGGGTCAAGCCCTATCTTGAAATCTTAGGCAAATCTTTAGGCACAAATACAGTTCTAGGAATTTCGGCTGTTATGATGTTAGTGCTGTTATTCTTAAAAGTTCCTGTTTTCGTGTCAGTTTTCGGCGGCTCATTGATATATTTCTTATTTAACCCGGGAATCAATCAAATTATTTTCGGTCAGAAAGCAGTAACAGGCACAGAAAGCCCCTCACTCTTAGCAATTCCCTTTTTTGTATGTGCCGGCACGTTTATGAATTATTCAGGCGTTACTAATAGAATCATGAATTTTTGTTCAGCTATAACGGGACGAATGCCGGGAGGACTCGCTCAGGTCAATGTATTATTATCTACTTTAATGGGCGGTTTATCAGGTTCGAACTTGGCCGATGCAGCTATGGAAGCAAAAATGTTAGTTCCCGAAATGGAAAAACAGGGATTCTCTAAAGAATTCAGCTCGGTAGTTACTGCAGCAAGCGCGATGATTACGCCGTTAATTCCGCCGGGAATCGCTATGATTCTTTATGGGTGCATTGCTGATGTCTCAATCGGAAAATTATTCATGTCAGGTATAACCGTCGGAGGCTCGCTGTGTATTGCTATGATGATTCTTGTGCATATTATCTCGAAAAAACGCGGTTATATGCCTATTCGTGATAGAGCAATGACGTGGGCGGAACTCTGGAATCATTTAAAGCCGGCATTACTTCCTTTGTGTTTACCAGTTATTATAATTGGAGGAATCAGACTCGGAGTCTTCACTGCAACTGAAGCCGGAGCAATTGCAATACTTTACGCGATAATTTTAGGTCTCATTTACGGCGAATTGAGCATAAAAGGAATTATACAAGCCTGCAAAGAGACTGTATCAACTACGGGCGGGATCATGTTAATAGTTTCTGCTGCGTCAGTTTTCTCGTGGGTATTGACTAAAGAAAGAATCCCCCAGCAATTGACTGAATTTATCGTCTCAATTTGTCCGAATAAATATGCTTTCTTGATAGCTGTAAATATTTTTGTCTTAATAGTCGGCATGTTCATAGAGGGCAACGCTACAATGATTGTATTAGTTCCCTTGTTAGCTCCCATTGCGAGACAGTACGGCATTGATGAAATTCAATTTGCTATGATTTATATATTCAATAACGCGATCGGTGCACTTTCTCCGCCTATGGGTACATTAATGTTCGTTACATGTTCAGTTACTAAATGCAAGACAAAAACTTTCATGAAAGAAGCCATCCCGTTTTATTTCTTGTTAGTAGCGTTGTTATTATTATTGACGTTCTGCCCTCCTGTTACTACAGCAATAGTTAAATTAACTTATGGAGGTTAGGAAAATTTTACTCGGCGTGTGATTCGTTCATGCGCCATTTTTTTTTGCGTTCATGATATTGCGAGAAAAAACGGGTTTTAGGGGGGACTCGTATTCACAGAAATAAAAATTTTTGAGCAAATATAAGCTATAATTTTTGTAAAATAATTTAGGAGTGATTTATTAAATGCTCGAAGATATATTAATATTCTGCGTAAATCTCAGCCGGCAATTAATTTTATCAGGTGCAAATCTCGAACGCGTTTATCTTGCTATAAATTTTGTATGCAGGACTTATAATTTACAGGACATCAGCATTTTTTTATTGAGTTCTCATATTTCAATCAGTGCAAGTGATTCTAATAATCATTATGCTTCAAGACAAGCGTCAATCCCTCCGGCTGGTATTAATTTAGAGAGACTCAGAAGTCTGAATCAATTATCTTATAAAGTCGCAGAAATCAAGCCCAGCCCGAAATTATTAGATAAAATGCTTTCTCGCGCTATGAACGTGAAAGAATATAAAGATTATATAATTATTCTTGGCCGAATTATAGCGATGTCTTGTTTGAGCTTTATATTCGGGGGCGGTTTTCTTGATTTAGTGCCTGTTATATTCGTTACAGTTATAATGCATTATTTATTAATTTATCTCGAAAAAAGCGGTTTAGATAAAATACTTGCGAATATATTAATCATGTTTATAGCAACGTCATGCGCAATATTTTTTATTCATTTAGGACTAGGCAAAAAATTATCAGTCGTCTTAATCACTGTCTCAATGGTAGTAATTCCCGGGATTCCTCTAGTAAATGCTATGAGAAATTTACTTTGCGGCCATGAAAATAACGGAATTCTCCAAATGCTGAAAATTTTTATTGAAACGATGGCTCTTGCAATGGGAATTTATATCGCGTTGGCAGTCTTCAAAAGTTATGTAATACTCGGCGCGTTTAATTTTGCACATGTAAATAATTATTTATTAGTCATATTATCATTTTTTGCGTCAGTGGGATTTGCTATAGTCTTTCATATTCCCGTGAAAGATTTATATCTCGCAGGACTGGGCGGGGCATTGGCTCGAATTGCTTTAATTTCGCTGGCACCGTTAAATTTTCATAGATTATTATATATGACTCTTTCGGCTCTTGTTGCGTCGTTGTATGCTGAATTTTTTGCGGTAACTCGTCGGCAGCCTTCTACATTTTTTGTATATCCTGCGATAATTCCGTTAATTCCCGGCGATTTATTTCTTTATGCAATATCAGGAATTTACACCGGAGCAACTGAAAGAGTAATAGATCATACTTTAAATTGTTTATACTCGCTTTCAGGTTTGAGTTTAGGTTTTGTTTTATGTTCTACAATTTCGCACTATGTCCGCCGGCTTAGATATTCAAGAATGTAATTATTTATAGAATTAGACAGAAAGCAATAATACGCTATAATGAGCAAGAAAATAAATCATAAAAATTTGGCAGGTGAAAAAATTTTGTCCCTAAGTTCAGGCAAAAATATAATAATAGCGTTGAGTCTTTGCATGTCGTTATCATGTGCAAATGCTGCCGAACGTCTTATAACTACACCCGATGGAGTAATTTTGCGAGGTGTCCGCAATTATTCGCGAGTCGTAATGACAGCTTACCAGAAAACTTACGCGATGAATTTTGACATATGGCAGCCGCGTGATTTGCCTTCAGGATGGTACGCAACTTTTGACGGTTATCCAGTCGCACAAATTGCAGAAAATCGCTGGGTCTATGGGAAATTAGGCGTTGACGGAGCAATACAGCCGACAAATATTTTAGTAGGTTCAGTAATTCCCATGAATGAGCCTGAATTATTAAGAATTGCCGCTATTTGGTCATATGGCCTGCCGATTGAACACCCCGAATTTATGAAGATTCGCGAAAAAAATTGTAATAGAATGGGCTGGCTTAAATACGGCACTGTAAATACTTTGATTGCTTGGAATAATTCACGAGTCGGCGTTTGGATCTGGCTGGGCAATAGATGGCGTAAATTTGTCCCTGTATCAGGCGAATATACGTGGGAAATGTTAAAGCGTCTTGAAAGTTTAATAGCTGAAGAATTACGGAAAAATAACGCGTGGTATTACGGCTCTGAACCTTTAGAAGTCGCAGATTTAGCTCGTAGATGGGGCTATATATGGGGCGGCCAAGTGATTTTAACGTCAATGCGTTCATACTGGGAATCAAGCGGCGGGAGCGATTCTGTTACTTCAATGCACGATAATGACAGAAGCGGCAATAATAATAATACTCCACCCGAAAATAATAATAATAACGGACAATGGGACGTAGATTAAATCATGAAGAGCAAACAAGACAGAATCAAGCAGCTTTTAGGAATGGCCTATAATACAACGAGTTCGGCACGTTCGCTCGCAATAGCTAATCAAATTTTAGAGATTGACTCAGAAGTTCCCGAAGCCTTAATGATTAAAGCCGATAACACCGAGAATGACAAAACACGTGCAGATTTAATAAAGCGCGCTCTTGACTCACTGGAGAAAAACGGCAGCACTAATCCTGAAGATAAAGATTTATTATTTGTAGTCTTAAATCAAAGACTAGCTTTTACACTTTTTACGCTGGGACAATTAGACGAGGCTTTTATTTCATGTGAAAAAGTTTTAGAGTCAGATTTAAGCACTATTGAAGATGACGAAGACGAAGATATTAACAGGAACGCGACGAAGGCTTTATATTATCGTATAATGCTGGCTCGTAAAGAATGGCAGAAAATTTTAGCAGAAACTATGAAGGACTCCGAACATTCACCGGCATGGGCTTATTCGAGATTGATTGCGGCGTTTATGCTTGCTCCTGAAGATAATAGAAAGACTCTTTGTGCAAAAATGTTCTGGGATGCTTTGATTCTTGCGCCTGAGATCCCGTTTTATATGCTGGGATATTCTCCTGAACCTGATGATGACTCTAACCCGCAGGATTTCGCAAATTTCAATTTTGCCGTGATGTATTATGACGCAATTTCTGTATCTGAAGATTTCTATAACTGGTTTTCACGAGGCGTAATTTTATTCGGCTTATTGACAAATAGATTTGACTCAAAAGAACGTGAATATATGCTTGATGTTCTTGACACTTTAGGCGGCTATGAAGAATACGAGCAAATGAATAATATAATAATGGAACGTGAAGACTCTGCAGTAATTGAGACTTTAGCGGCTCATGAGTGTTTAAGCAAATAGGGAGGAAAATTTTTTATATGCGTGAAATTAGAGTATATTGTACTTTTAATTCTCATGGTAAGCCGATCGTTTCTGATGTGCCTTCTATG
>CAJOEQ010000092.1:6483-11980 GCA_905233515.1 uncultured Synergistales bacterium | reverse complement strand
CGGCATAGTCTTTCAAGACCCCGAAAATCAAATAGTAGCCTCAATTGTTGAAGATGACGCGGCATTTGCTCCGGAAAATCAAGGCTTATTACCTGATGAAATTCAATCACGTGTAGACGAGGCATTAAAGCGCGTGAAATTATTTCACAAGAAAAATTATCATGTCAATAATTTATCAGGTGGAGAAAAGCAAAGACTCTCACTTGCTGGAGTGTTAGCTGCTAAAATTGATTGCTTGATTCTTGATGAGCCTGACTCAATGCTTGACCCTGAAGGCCGGCGCGATTTAGAGAAAATTTTATGTGAACTCCATCAAAGCGGTATGACTATTATACAAATTTCTCATAAATTCGAGAGCTTGAAAGACTTTCAAAGAGTTATAATTTTGTCTGAAGGTGTTATTAAGTGGCAAGGGAGCGCAGAAGATTTCACAAGTCATTCTAAAGAGTTAGGCTTTAATAGCGATTATTATAATTTACCCGTGAAAAAATTTATTTCTCATTCAAATATTAATGAGTTCGCTATAAAAAATTTGTCATTTAATTATGAGGCCGGAGCTAATGCACTTCACGACATAAGCGCAAATATTTTAAAAGGTTCGTGGCTCTCAATAGTCGGCAAAACTGGCAGCGGGAAGTCAACACTTTTACAGCATTTGAACGGGCTTTATAAAGTCCAATCGGGCGAAATTTATTTTAACGGCTCGGCAATTCCTGACAAGGGCGAAGAGCTTTATAATTTGCGGCAAAAAGTCGGCTTAGTCTTTCAACATCCTGAAAAGCAATTATTTAATCCGACTGTCTATGAAGAATTAGCATTTGCTCCCAGTAATGCAGGCTTGAGAGATAAAGATTTAGAAAACGCAATTTTTTACGGTCTTGAATGTGTTGGACTGGATAAAAATTTTCTGACTCGCAACCCTTTGGCACTCTCAGGCGGTGAAAGACGTTTAATTGCGATTGCTTCTGTTCTTGCTGCTCGTCCTGAATGTATTGCGCTTGATGAGCCTTTAGCTGGGCTTGATAATTCTTTCACTCTCAAAATGCAAATTACGCGATGAGGGCAAAACTATAATAACTATAACTCATGATATACGCATGGCCGTTAATTTCAGCGATAAAATTTTATTATTGAGTTCAGGAAAATTAAAAGCGTTCGGCAGTCCCTCAGAAATTCAAGAATTAATCACAAAGGAATTTTCTTAAATCATGATAAATGTACATTTAGGGCAATATATACCAGCTGACTCGTTTGTTCATAAATTAGACCCGCGCGCTAAATTGTTCGGACTTATTTTTATGCTCACAGCAATTTTTATGACTCGTGAATATTTCAGCGTTGTTTTATGGGCTGTCTTGCTAGTTTTTATAGTTCGAGCGTCAAAAATTTCATTGAGAGTGCTTTTAAAGTCTTCTAGACCTGTTTTATATCTCGTTATTTTCACGTTTATATTTAATTTATTCATGAGCAAATTTTCACACGCTATTTTTATGTCAGCAAGATTATTTATCTTAATGCTTTATGCGTTATTATTGCCGATGACTACAGCACCCCTTGAATTAGCGGACGGGATTGACTCATTATTGACACCTTTAGAAAAAATAGGCTTCCCTGCTCATGAAAGTTCTATGATGATAGGGCTTGCGATGAGATTTATTCCGTTATTGGCTTATGAGACCGATAATATTATCAAAGCTCAATTATCGCGGGGTGCGAGGCTTGATCAGGGGAATTTATTTCAGCGCGTTAAATCTTATTTTCCGGTATTAATTCCCTTATTTGTTATAATTTTCCGAAGAGCCGACGAGATAGCTCTAGCAATGACCGCACGAGGTTATAACCCGAAAAAATTACGAACTCGCAGAAAGCCTTTAATCTGGAAATTTTAGTCTTGTATTAATATTTTGCGCGCTTGTGTCAGTAATATTTATTTATATGTAGAATAATGCAAATATTTCGTGTCAACTAAGTTATTTCATGATATTATGACGTAAAAATTTTTATGGGAGCAAATTATTAATTTATGAAATACGCCGCTAAAATTAGTTATCTCGGGAAAAATTATTCAGGTTGGCAGATTCAGCCGGACGCTTTGAGCATTCAGGAAATAATAGAAGAAGTATTATTCAAAATTTCCGGCTCACACGTCAAAATCACAGGAGCAGGCCGAACAGATAAAGGCGTTAACGCACTGGGACAAATAGCCTCGTTTGAACTCGATAAAATTTTCCCCCCCGATAAATTAAGACTCGCTATAAATTTCTATTTGCCCGAAGATATTAGAATCATGAAAATTTTTATCGTCCCTGAAGACTTCAACGCCCGCAGAAGTGCAATATCTCGCGAATATAAATATTTTATCTATCATAGCCCCGTATGTCCGCCAGTATTAAATAATTTCGTATGGTGGCGCAAAGGGCAATCATGGGACTTAAATTTAGCTCGTCAAGCATGTGAATTAATACAAGGCCGGCACGATTTCAAGGCGTTTTGCAGAAAAGGTGAATGTCCTGACGACTCATACAGGACTATTGACAGATTAAGAATCAGACAGCGTGAAAATCTCTCAATTATAAGCGTGAAAGCTCAATCATTTTTAACAAATATGGTGCGTATAATCGTCGGCAATATAAACGAGGTCGCCACTAAGAAAAAGCCTTTATCATGGCTGGAAAATTTATTAACTGGCAGTGAAAGAAATGAGTCATCTATGACAGTCCCCGCGTGCGGTCTGTGGTTCTGGAAAGTCAATTATAATGCGAATTTGTTATAATTATATATATTATTTAGAAGGAGAAAATTTTTTATCTCATAATGGAATCTACTATCAATAATTACGGCGCAGAAAGTATCAAAGTCCTTGAAGGTCTTGAGGCTGTCAGAAAACGCCCCGGAATGTATATAGGCGATACAGGCACTCGCGGGCTTCATCATTTAGTTTATGAAGTAGTTGATAATTCAGTCGATGAGGCTATGGCGGGATTTTGCGATAAAATTCAAGTTACTATTCACACCGATGAAAGCATTACTATACAGGACAACGGGCGGGGAATTCCTACAGATCCTCACCCATATAACGGCAGGCCTACCAGTGAAGTAGTATTAACAGTTTTACATGCTGGCGGAAAATTCGGCGATGGAGCTTATAAAGTTTCCGGCGGTCTTCACGGTGTCGGTGTCTCTGTAGTCAATGCCTTGTCAGAATGGCTGATTATTACTATTGCACGCGACGGAATAGAGAAAACTCAAAGATTTGAGCGCGGAGTCCCAGTTACTGACTTGACAGAAGGCAATAAAGCAGATTGGCGCGGTACTAGAATTCATTACATGCCCGACCGTGAAATTTTCGAAGATGTACATCACTCGCTTGACACGTTAAAGAGCCGTTTTCGTGAACTTGCTTTCTTAAATCCCGGCCTAAAAATTTCAGTCCATGACGAACGTACTAATGAAAGCCGAGAATATTTTTTCACCGGAGGAATCGGCGCATTTGTTCAATATATAGACAAAGATAGAAACGCTTTATTTGATAGTCCTATAGTTATATCAGGCTCAATCAATAATATTTCAATTAATGCGGCACTGCAATATAATGACGGTTATCAAGAACATATTTATACATATGCAAATTTAATTCACACTATAGAAGGCGGGACTCATTTAGTCGGATTTAGAACAGCACTGACAAAAGCAATTAACGAGGCCGCCCGCACAAATAAAGTCCTGAAGGAAAAAGAAGAAAATTTAACCGGTGATGACTTAAAAGAGGGCTTAACCTGTGTATTATCTGTAAAATTAAGTGAGCCTCAATTTGAAGGTCAGACAAAAACAAAATTAGGAAATAGTGAAGTCCTAGGGGCTGTTAATTCGCTTGTATATAAAGAACTCTTATCAGCCTTTGAAGATAGACCCGAAATTATTCGCCCAATTGTTGAGAAAGCAATACGCGCTAGACGTGCCAGAGAAGCGGCCAAGAAAGCCCGTGAATTAGTACGTAAAGGCGCAATGTCAGGAATGACTCTCCCCGGAAAATTAGCGGACTGCTCATCAAAACACGCCGAGAACACAGAATTATACATAGTTGAAGGAGACAGCGCGGGAGGCAGTGCAAAACAAGGCAGAGACAGAACATTTCAAGCGATTTTGCCTTTACGCGGTAAAATTTTAAACGTTGAGAAAGCTCACATGGATAAAATGTTAGCTAATAGAGAAATTCAGACGATTATTACAGCACTGGGCTGCGGAATAGGTGCAGAATTTGACGCTGCTAAATTGCGTTATCATAAAATTATAATCATGACAGATGCAGACGTTGACGGAGCACACATAAGCACTCTTTTACTGACATTTTTTTATCGTCATATGCCGGAGCTTTTATCGCAGGGATATTTATATTTAGCCCAGCCGCCTTTATACCGAGTTCAATACGGCAAAACTATAAATTATTGCTATACTGATAAAGAATTGCGCTATCATGTTGACAACGCGCCCGATCCCTCAAAAGTTACTGTACAGCGTTACAAGGGACTCGGCGAAATGAACCCCGAACAGTTATGGGACACGACTATGAATCCAGAGAATAGAATTTTAAAACAAGTCGAACTTGATGATAATTTGCTTGCTGACGAATATTTTGATATTTTGCTGGGTGATAAAGTTGAGCCGAGACGAGAATTTATTATTACGAATGCTCATGAAGTTAAAAATCTTGACGTTTAATATAAAATGTGCTAAACGTTGCGGAATTTATTGCCGATATTAGGTGCAGTGAGTGAGAAAAACGAAAAAATTTCAGGAGGATATAAAAATGGTAAACAGTAACAACGCTCAATTTACATATCAGGCCACGCGAATCACAACCGCAACAAAAGAACAGCTCTTATTAATCACGTATGATATTGGCATTAAAGCATGTCATGCGGCAGAAAATGCAATGCTCGGCAAAAACGGCGGCGCACCTGACTACGATTTAGCAAATAGAGAGACTATACGCGCTCAGGAAGTTATACGCGAATTAATGGTAACTCTTAATAAAGATAAGGGCGGAGAAATGGCCGACAAGTTAATGCAGCTTTATGAATACATGTATCAATTATTAGTCGATGCCAACATGAAAAAAGAACCCGACAATATTCGCACAGTTCGGGGAATGCTTGAGGAGTTAAAAGCAACATGGGAGGGCGCATTAGTTCAGTTATTGCAGGAATATCAAGCAGCTCACCCAGAAGATAAAGACCTTCAGAATGCTATATTAGAACTTGAAGGCAAGAAACCTGAACCCGCTAAACCCGCCGCACCTACTCAGACAGCATATAAGACAGCCGCACCCGCTCAGAAAACAGCAAAGGCCGGAGGATTTACTCTTGCAGGTTAATATATTAGCTCAAGCAAAAGAGTTAATTTTACGCGAAATAAATATTTGTAAGGCACTAAGGGCGATGATCTCTAGGGAACTTGAGGCCATTGCCCTAGACGGCGATACTGACGAATTAGTTAG
>CAJOEQ010000092.1:0-6443 GCA_905233515.1 uncultured Synergistales bacterium | reverse complement strand
CAGTTCGGGCTTGTCGGAAATTCATGACCCAGTAAATTTAAATGATAGTCAATCAGGAGGTTTCGGGCAGAAATTGCTTGATTTATACCCTGATGATTTAGAGCTGCAAGAATTAGTACAGGAGACTCGAGCAATATCAGAGAGTATAATTAACGCTCAAAACGAGGCAATTATACAATTAAGACAGCACGCGGACGAATTGAGATCAAAAATTTCAGAACGTAAAGCAATGCACCGAGCCGCAGCAAGATATTCACGTATGGGAGGCTTATATTATTAACATGAAGAAAATTTTTTGTGCAGTATTAATAATATTGTTATTTGTGAGTTCAATTTTTGCAGCAGATAAAGCAGATAACAGCACTACTCTTGAACGTGAACGCGAAATAGGCCGCAAAACTATGAAACAAATCGAAGAACAATGGCCGCTCACTACTGACCCCGCAATAACTTCACGCCTAGAAATGATATTAAATAAATTAGAGCCTTTCATGGAACGCCGTATAAACTGGGAAATTAGACTCGTCAAGACTGAAAATATGAACGCTTTTTGTTTACCCGGGGGATTTATTTTTTTCACGACTGGAATCGTTGACGCTTTAAAGACTGATTCAGAATTAGCGGCGGTAATGGCTCATGAAATGATTCACGCGGATCAAAGGCACTCTCTAAGAATGGCGGCAGATACAAATAAAGTAACTCTTGCGACACTGGCTACTATGTTGTTAAGCGGAGGTGCAGCAGCTCCCATAATTCTTGCTGGTCTAGCACAAGTTGCAATAACAAGCTCGTATACTTTAAAACTTGAACAGGAAGCAGACAGGCTCGGGCTTGAGGCGTTAATTAAATCCGGTTATTCTCCTACTGGGATGATTACACTTTTTGAAAGATTTATGGCAGAAGAGTATAAGCAGCCCTTAGTCGAGTACGGCATTTACATGAATCACCCGGAATCAAAACAAAGACTCGCCGATGCAGTAAAATTTTTACATGACAAAAATATTCCCATTGAGCGCAAATACCTTACGTACTGACATAAAAGAAAATAACGTGAATGCTGAGTTATTAATTGACGGCCTTGTTACAGCTAAATCAATAAAGACTCCTGAAGCTCGCACGATTTTAAGACAGATTCGCGAAAATATAGACAAATATTTGCAGTTAGAGCTTGCACCGTATGAATTACATATTGTGAATGGAGCTTTATATATCGGTAATAATTATATAGTCGGCAATGTAGACGGAGTAACAAGTCCTGAAGAATTGCGAGAAAATTTATTGAAGGCTCTTAACTTAGCGCGGGCAAAACATCCTACATCAAAATTTTTCAAGTAACGACCTCGGGGTGACTCGAACACCCGGCCTACTGCTTAGGAGGCAGTCGCTCTATCCACTGAGCTACGAGGCCATTAAACGCGTGAAAATATAGCAATAATTATAAATTTTGTCAAACGTTATGAATCGCGCGTATTAATTCAACGTGTTATAATCTCATAAAAAATTTAGATTCTGACGAGAAAGAATTTTATTAATTCTGACTCACAAGAACGGAGGGGGACGAATTTATTAATCATGACGAAATTTTAGACACTCTTATTTACGCAGAAGCTCACAAGAATGACCGCGAATTAATTGACTCATTGCTTGAGAAGGCTCGCCCTAAATGGAATAATAACGGCTGTACCTGCTCAGGGCTGACTCATCGTGAGGCTTCTATATTATTAGCTTGTGAAGATCCCGAAATAATCGAGAAAATTTACAAGGTCGCCGAGGAAATTAAACTAGCTTTTTACGGAAATAGAATCGTTTTATTTGCGCCGCTTTATCTCTCAAATTATTGTATTAATGGGTGCTTATATTGTCCTTATCACACGAAAAATAAAAGCATCCCCCGCAAAAAATTAACTCAAGACGAAATTAAATCAGAAGTCATTGCGTTACAGGATATGGGACATAAGAGACTCGCTATTGAGGCAGGAGAAGACCCCGTAAATAATCCCATTGAGTATATTCTTGAGAGTATCAAGACAATTTACAGCGTCCATCACAAGAACGGCGATATTAGACGAGTAAATGTAAATATTGCTGCTACAACAATCGAAAATTTTAAAAAGTTAAAAGACGCAGGAATCGGGACTTATATTTTATTTCAGGAGACTTATAACAAAAAAAGTTATGAGCACTTGCACCCGACCGGCCCGAAACATGATTATAATTATCACACTGAAGCTCATGACAGGGCAATGCAGGCTGGAATTGATGACGTAGGACTCGGCGTTTTATTCGGGCTTGAAGGCTATAAATATGAGTTCGCAGGACTCTTAATGCACGCTGAACACTTAGAAAAAGTTTTCGGAGTCGGACCTCACACAATTAGCGTTCCTCGAGTCAAGCCAGCTGATGACATTGACCCTGACGAATTCAATAATGCTATACCCGACGAAATTTTTACGAAGATTGCCGCATGTATTCGAGTCGCCGTGCCTTATACTGGTATGATTATTTCAACTCGTGAAAATGAACGAGTCCGCGCAAAAATGTTAGAAGTCGGAATCTCTCAAATTAGCGGCGGTTCTCGTACTTCAGTGGGCGGTTATACTGAAGAAATCAGACCTCATGACACAGAACAATTTGACGTATCAGATCAGCGAACACTTGACGAGGTTGTACAGTGGCTCATGAAACAAAATCATATACCTTCATTCTGTACTGCTTGTTATAGAGCCGGCAGGACTGGCGACAGATTCATGAGTCTATGCAAATCCGGCCAAATTCTTAATTGCTGTCATCCTAACGCGTTAATGACTCTCACTGAATATCTAGAAGATTACGCCTCACCTGAGACTAAAAAAATCGGCTATGAAATGATAGAACGTGAGTTAATGCGAATCCCCCGCGAAAATGTTAGAGAAATTGCAAGAAATAATATCGAGGCCATGAGAAATGGAAACGCAAGGGATTTCAGGTTCTAGCTTAAATCAAACTCCTTCAGGTGAAAGAGTCCATATTGCTTTTTTCGGGTTGAGAAATGCCGGCAAATCAAGCCTTGTTAATGCTGTAACAGGTCAAGAGCTTTCTATAGTCTCTGAAGTAAAAGGCACTACAACCGATCCCGTGAAAAAATCTATGGAGCTTTTACCGCTTGGCCCAGTTGTAATAATTGACACTCCGGGACTTGATGACTCGGGCGTTATCGGCGAAAAACGAGTACAGCGCGCTAAAAATATTCTTGCAAATTGCGATATTGCCGTGTTAGTTCATGACTCGTCCTGCGAAATGGCAGACTCTGAGCTTGAATTAATAAAAATTTTCGAGTCCCGCAATCTTCCTTATATAATTGCTTATAATAAATCAGATTTATTGACAGTCAGGCCAAGTGATAAATTTCTAGTCAGTGCCTTAACCGGTGAAAATATAAATTTGCTCAAAGAAAAAATTGCCTCACTTGCAAAAAATAAAGACTCAAGCAAAAAACTTGTGAGTGATTTATTAACTCCCGGCGATATAGTTATTCTTGTTGTGCCAGTCGATAAGGCAGCACCTAAAGGCCGGTTAATTTTGCCTCAGCAGCAAACTATACGAGATATATTAGACTCTAAGTGTTCGGCGTTTATTTGTCAGGACTCAGAACTTGCTAAAACTCTTGACTCGTTGAAAGTTTTGCCGAAATTAGTAATCACTGACTCGCAAGTTTTCGGGCGTGTTAATAAGATTTTGCCTGAAAATATTTTATTGACTTCATTCTCGATTTTATTTGCGCGTTATAAAGGCAATTTGCGGACTCTGGTAGACGGCGCGAAAAAATTATCTCAACTTAGGGACGGCGACAAAGTTTTAATCTCTGAGGGCTGTACTCATCACAGACAATGCGGCGATATAGGACGAGACAAAATCCCCGCTTGGATAAAAAAATTTACAGGTGCGAGTCCTGAATTTGAATTCACTTCGGGCGGAACGTTCCCGGAAATTGACGAACTGAAAAAATTTGCGTTGATTATTCATTGCGGGGGCTGTATGCTGAATGAGCAGGAAATGACCTCACGACTTAACCGCGCAGAACTGGCAAATGTAAAAATTGTAAATTACGGTGTTGCTATAGCTCATATGCACGGGATATTAAATCGCAGTCTAGAACCGTTTAATATTTCATGAAAAATTTTAATCGCATAATTCGTGAAATCTTTGAGTCCTTCCCCGTCAAAATGCCTCTTGTTATATTTATTATTCTATTTTGCGCGGGGATTAATACTCTTCCTTCTGTGTTCATTCAAAAAATTACGGCTATTATCGAATTTGCGCCGCCTTCTGTTACTTGGCCTGAGATAAGCGCGAATATTATAAAATTATTGCTCATTCTTGCAGGATTTTACGCGCTCTCACTTGCTGGAGTGATTCTACAGGGCTATTTAGGAGCAGAAATCACTCAAGGCGTATTACTTCATATTCGCAAAAAAATGTTTGATAGAATGCAGAATCTACCAGTGAAATTTTTTGACTCTCAAGCACACGGCGATATTATGAGCAAATTTGTTAATGACGTTGACTCAATGAGGCAATTAATTTCACAGGCCGCCCCGAATTTATTAACTGCGATTATTACGATTTTTGCTGTAATTTCCATAATGCTTTATTTCTCGATATGGCTTACTTGTATTACTTTCATTGGAATTATTATAATGTTCACTATCACGAAAAAAATAGGCTGGAGGAGCGCGGGACATTTCAGAAGGCAGCAAAAAAATACCGGCTTGCTTGAAGGTTTTGCAGAAGAGATGATGAACGGGCAGAAAGTCATAAAAGTTTTTTGCAGAGAAAATAAAAGCATTCAAGAATTCGAGAAAATTAATAATGAATTATTCTCACAGTCAGAGCAAGCTAATAAACGAGCTAATACACTCGGGCCAATTTTAAATAACGTCGGCAATATCTTATATGTAGTAACAGCTTTATCGGGCGGCATATTGATTTTAGCAGGAGTAAAAAATTTCAGCTTGTCCGGCCTCCCAATGAGTATAAGCGTAGTACTTCCCTTCTTAAATATGACTAAGCAGTTCGCTATGACTATAAATCATTTATCTATGCATTTGAACTCTGTTATTTCAGGAATGGCAGGAGCTGGGCGAATATTTGAATTAATTGACTCAGACCCTGAAGAGGATTCCGGGAGAATTATAATTGACTCGCAAAAAGCAAATGGCAGTATTGAATTTCAAGATATAGATTTCTCGTATGATAACAATATAAAAATTTTGCGCGATATAACACTGACAGCAAAGCCCGGTCAAAAAACTGCGTTAGTAGGCTCAACAGGTGCAGGGAAGACTACTATTGCGAATTTAATACCGAGATTTTATGACGTTCAAAACGGGAGAATTTTATTTGACGGCGTTGACATTCGCGAAATAAAGAAATCTTCTTTGCGTAAAAATTTAGCTATAGTCTTGCAAGATACTAATTTATTCAGTGATTCAATACTCGAAAATATACGCTACGGGAATTTAAACGCGTCTGATCAAGAATGCATTAACGCGGCCAAGTTAGTGGGTGCTGATGACTTTATTACGAGACTCCCTGAAGGCTATAACACTTTTTTAACGGGAGGCGGGGCAAATTTAAGTCATGGTCAGCGGCAATTAATAGCAATTTCACGAGCAGCAGCAGCAAATCCCGTTATAATGATTCTCGACGAGGCAACATCTTCAATAGATACTAGAACAGAATCACAAGTACAAAGAGGAATGGACGCTTTAATGCATGGCCGCACAGTTTTTGTTATAGCTCATAGGCTTTCAACTGTGAGAAATTCAGATTTAATTCTAGTTATCGAACACGGACAAATTATTGAACGGGGGACTCATTCTGAATTAATCGCGAAAAAAGGCAGATACTATAATTTATACACTGGAGCTTTTGAGCTTTCATGACGCAAATTTTCTATCACAGCAAGAAAATTATCAAATCCGATTAAGCCGTTTACAATTTTTGCTTGATTTCCACACTGAATTATACAGCTCGGCAAATAGTGAATCCCTAGCGAATTCTTAAAATTTAAATCTTCCTGAAATGCTCTCATAGCTTGGCCGTTATAATAATATTCACAAAAAATTTTCTCGTTTATTCCGACTTCACGAGCAATATTAATTAATTCGTCGTCTAGAGTCGTTTGTCTGCCCTCTAAAATTGTCGCCCGCCTCAGTCTCAACAAATATAAATATGCCTTATCGGGATTAATCAATTCTGCGGCCTTATAAGCAATATTTAACGGGTATGAAGATCTGTGATTTATGAATATGCCATTAACTGCCCAAGTTTTTATATCAGCAAAATTTATATAAATACTTTCAGGCGGAATATTCAGTACTTCATTGAAAATTTTAGTAGTTTCTCGCGCAAATTCCCTAAAACCTTCGTGATCTTCATTGCCAAATATACTAGCTTCAATT
>CAJOEQ010000091.1 GCA_905233515.1 uncultured Synergistales bacterium | reverse complement strand
TGACGTTGGCAATGCTGAGATTGCTCACGTCCAGACTTGTCAGACCAGAACAACCAGCAAATATATAACCAATTTCTTTCAAGTTGGAGGTGTTGATGTTTGACAGGTCGAGACTTGTCAGGCTGGAACATCCTTCAAACATACTGCTCATATTCGTCACTTCATCCGTATGCAGATACTCCAAACCTGTAATGGTGGTTAGTGATGAACAACGTTGGAACCAGAATGCCGTGCTTGTGGGTCTGTAGACATCGAACGAGGCATCGAAAACCGCTGCCGTGGCAGTTCCATAAAGCGGTTTGGTACTATCATGGACAAAATCATTATTAAATCGCGACGCATAAAGAGTTAATAATATCGTGGCTGCAAATCCAAGTATACCGGCAAAATATATAATGCGTGTTAATCTCGGTGAAATGTCAAGATTATTCAAGTAATAACCCAGCAAAAAATAACCGCTATATCCCATCACAAAATGCATGTTAGCATTATTAAACATTCCCCTAAATAAATAGCCTGAAAAATTTGTGAATGACGAGAAAATTTCTATTAATTCCGGTAAGATAAACGCAAATATTAATGACAGCAAGAGAAAATATTTTGTGAGAAATTTTGACTCTGCTATCTTCTTCATAAGCGGCACTATCATATATAATCCTGTTATCATAAATAAGAACCACAAATGAAAATGTCCGCTTATAAAATTTTTAACAAATTCGGTTAAATCTCCCGTCTTGATATAAGTGCGAGCTGCATAAACAAATGACCAGAATATAAACGCCGTTATTATTCTTAAAATATTTTTGCCGTAAAGTCTTCTTAATGGAACATCACGACCGAGAAATAATGCTCCGCTTATCATTACATATACAGGAACAGCCCAGCGAACTATACTGTCATAAAAATTAAATACGTTCCATTCAAAAGAATATGTATCTGCGTCATATAATTTGCCGCCGCATAAATGAATAGTTATTACTGCTAAAACTCCTAACACGCGCAAAAAGTCAAAATAATAAACTCTTTCTCTGACTCCTGACTCCTGACTCCTGACTCCTGACTCCTGACTCCTGACTCAATTATCATTATAAAATATGCCTCCTTTGAATTTGTCAAGGGTTATTTGCGTGAATCATAAGCCGATATTAAATAAATTGTCAATTAATTGCTGCTTAAATTGATCCGCCGGTGATTCGTCTTCTGCGTTGTCTGAGCCGGGGCCGGTCGGGAATTTAATTTGTAATTGAAACTTTGTATCTTGTTTTTGCTGCTCATCGTTTTTGTTTAGAGCGTTAATCGGCAAAAATTCTTCTATGGGCTTTGTTATCTTGAGGTCTAATAATTGCAGTTTCTCCCACGAATTAGCAAGCGTAAAAGTAACATTTTGATAATCACGTTTCTTAATGCCCAGTACACGCCCAGCTGCATCGCGTAAAACATTGCCGGTGAGTCCTCCTGTCATGTATTGAAAGACTCCTTTCATTGCGCCGAGTAACTGATCTAAAATTTTTAAATCAAATCTTCCATCGCAATAAAGTCTTAAGCCCTTCCCGGGAATTCCTGCAGATCCGTTTATTGTGAAATATCTATATAACGGCTCATCTTTACCCGCACGCGCCCCTGTACCTGGATTCAAAAATAAATCTGTCCCGTTCCAGTAAAAGCTGCCATTAATTTTTTCGAACGTAATTTTTTTAATGGGTGAGACTTTATCAATTATATCCATCTTGTGAATATATCCCGGAGTCGTCGCAAACTTCCCATTAGCAAAACTCGTCGGCATTGATCCGAATGTGCCTTTAATCGTTGCTTCTGCGTCAACTTTTCCGACGAGTTCACCCTCAGGCATAAAAGGCTCGGCTAAATTGCCCATGTCTAAATGAGCAACTTTTATAATTCCGTCCCATTTTGATTTATTGAGATCTACATTTACGCTTGAAGTTATTTCACCGCCGCTGATTATTACACGGCCTCTTTTCATGACGAGATTATTTTTTGCAGGATTAAAGACTAATGGGAGATTTATATTTTCGATTTTGACCTTGTCGATAACTTTCACAGTTTTTGACGAGAGATTTATATTTATCGGCGAATTATCAGCAGTGCCGTTTACTTTTATGACAGCTGATCCCTTCACTATATTATTTAGCGATGACATTTGAGATTTTACCGCTGAATTTATATCTAAAGGCTTTGTCTCGACGTTATAAGCCCATTTATCGCCCTTCTTAGTCAATAAAATATCTGCGGCAGGTTTAAAATCGTCGATTCTGAGTGCAGTATTAATTAAATATTTGTCAGTCCCCGGAGAACTCAATTTTACGGCAATATCTTCAAGTTTAGTGATTCCGTAATAAATCGGGCCGGCTGTCTTAATTTCTGCTTGAGGTTTTGCGAGAGTCCCTTTTACTGTTAAATCGCCGTTAATTTGTCCAGTTACTACAGGAGTTTTCATAAATAATTGCTGTAACGGCTTTAATTCTAATTTCTTAATATTTGC
Source organism: uncultured Synergistales bacterium (assembly GCA_905233515.1). Lineage (GTDB taxonomy): Bacteria > Synergistota > Synergistia > Synergistales > Aminobacteriaceae > JAFUXM01. The sequence continues at coordinate 2,413 of CAJOEQ010000091.1, read as the reverse complement.
CTTAATGTCTAGTGCGCTGTTCATGAAATTTTTTTGATTTATCTTGAGCGACCCTTTACCCGATATATCAGAGTTATTAATTTTTGCTGTGAGTTTGCTGACGTTGACTCGCTGAGTATTTCCTTGAGCCTCTAATACAGCACTGGGAATGTTTACGAGATTCCCGGCCTTGAAATTTTCAGCTCGTAAATGAGCATTCACACTAGCATTATTTAACGCACCTTTTATGTTAAGACCGCCTATAATTCTCCCTGAAATCGGCATAGATTTATCTTGTAAGTTAAATGCTCTCATTGTTTCAGCGATATTTATTCCCTGAGTCGACGCTGCTATATCTAGTCCGGGATTTGCAGGATTCACGAGATTTATAATTCCTTTGAGATTAAACGCGCCCCCGGGGAAAGCGGCCTTTGCTCCGGAAATATTTAATTGATTATTCGCGTAAGTTATAGGCACGTCAATATTTCCAAATCGAGTCCCTGAATAGCCCGCGTTTTTCCCTGTTAAATGCGCTCTCACATTTATAGAATTTATATTTGAATAACGCCCTGAAGCATCAGCACGCAAATTATATAATCCTGTAACTTGTTTCAAATCAGGAATCGCCCGCAAATCTAAATTATCAGCGTTCAATTTTGCCGTAAAAGAAGTATTCTTTAAATTGGCCGCTGCGTTTGCATTTATTGAGCCTTTACCCAGATTAGCAGAAAGACTCTCAAGAATTGCCCGGCTGCCTTTGTGATCGTAAATTATATTAGCTAATAATTTTGTGAGGGTAATTCCCTGCGCGCTGATTTTGTCAGAAGTAATTTTGCCGGTGATTCTTAAATTGTCAGGAATTATAAATTTTGCTGTAACTTTTCCGGCCGGTTTCTGAATAGATTTCGCAATTTGAGGGAATGCCTTTAAAAGCGTATTTATATCAAGATTCACAACGGAAATAACTGCTTGAGGCTTAAAATTTCCTTCTTTGTCCTGTTCTGCCTCACCACGAGCGAATAATTTACCGCCGAATACTTCACCGCCCAGCGATATACGGGGAGTCTCTCTCGGTGAAAGTTTTAATTTTGCGTTAAAAGCGTTAAGAATTCTTATCCCTGCCGCTGATATAAAGGGAATTTCTGAAGATATATCGGCTCTTGTGTTCGAGAAAATATTATCGCCTATTATCGTGTCAAGATCAAAATTTATGCGGCCTCCCTCACCTTTTAAGCCGACTTCAGGAGCAAACATCCGGCCAAGTTCATAGAGTGATAAATTTATTGCTTCTCCTTTTGCTTTTACCTGCATATTATCAAGATTTGCCGAGCCTGTTAAATTCAATCTTGCTGCATCAGTCTTAAATGAGGCCTTATCAAGCGCGAAAATTTTATTTTTTGTCCAAGTAAATGGGACTCTAAATTTTAAGGGAATTCCCATAATGTCAGCGCGGGGCATTGAGACGACTCCTGACGCATTTATATAACCGTCTTCACTGATTGCCGAGACTCTGCCGTCTAATCTTCCTGAAATTTTTATAGGCAATGGAGGCGCAAATTTTAAGAGTTCTTCAAGCATTAAAGCTGAAATATTTAGATTTGCTTTTAAGGGAGTAAGACAGCCCGCAAATTTTCCTGAAGCCTTGCCTATTGTGAAATCTGATGAAGTTATATCAAGTGAGTCAAAATTTACAAGCGCATTTAATCGAACGGGCAAAATATTATCTCGTGAAATTATATCAGTTATTAGCTTTAAATTGCCTGACTCATTCAGTGAAAGCTCATTCAGTGCCAAATTAGAATAAGGACTCGAAATATTTATATCTTGAATCATGATATTGACGGGATTTATTTTGAAATTTAATGATTCTGAGTCGTCGTTAATATTTTCTTGTTTATCAGAATCAGAATCTGAAGCAAAATGATTTGAGAGTGCTATTAATTTATTCATGTCTGAACTTATGCCGCGAATTTGAAGACTCTTTATAAATGGGAGTCCTTCCATGCCGTCAAAAATTAAATCCCAGTCAGGACTAATTGAGGCAAAATTTAACGTAAATAAATCTTCGTCGCCTGAAATCAGCTTTAAATCTCTTAGTGAATAGCCCTCATGCATAGAGCCGTCTATGTTAGCAATTTCTATTTTAAGCGGATCAAGAAAGAAATTTCCTGCCCTCTCAGCTAATGGCAAAATGAGCCATGACCCAGTGTCAAACCAGAATAAGGCCGCCCCCGCTGCTATAAGAATAATGCACAAGTATACAAAATATTTTATTAATCCACCGATAAAACGCACGGTAAAAATTCACTCCTGATAAAATTATTGTCTAATTATATTCTAATTTTCAAGTATGGGAGCCGAATATATAACGCGCAGTAAAAAATTTTCACTCCCTCGTGAATATCGTTATTATATTCTAAAATTTTTATATTAT
>CAJOEQ010000090.1 GCA_905233515.1 uncultured Synergistales bacterium | reverse complement strand
CTTGAAAGATTGCCGGTTAAAATGGGATTTTCCGGGCTGCCTTTTATGTCAGTTAAAAGAGTTATTCTCCCTGCGAGCTTGTAATCATAGTCATCAATAAAAATATCAGCGACTCTATTTATGTCTAAATCAATAATTTTTGCAGTGAGATTTAATGCGGGCTTGACTAAGAAGGACTCAATACTGCCCTGTAAATATCCCTGTGCATTCTCAAAAATAAATTTGCCGTTGACATTTGCCGTATCACTGTTAGAGAGTTTTATTTGAGTCTTGATATTCGCTAAAGTCTTATCATTATATTTAATTCTAGGAGCCGAGAAATTAATAACTCCGTTCAATGAGTCAAGATAGCCCCTTATATTTGCATTGAATGAGTCAATCTTCCCGGAGAGTCCGCGCAATTCTGGAACGTCTAAATTTGTTTCGCTGCCGTCAAGTTTTATAGCAATAAATAATTTTTCGTTAGGTCTTGACGTTATAGAGATTTCGCCCTGAATAGGTACATTAAAAGCACTTGCCTGCAAATCGTTCACGGTCAAAATATTATCAGAATATGCAAGATTCGCGCTGACTCGTTCGACAAAAAGCCCGTAAATTTTCCGTCCTACATAGTCAAGACTTCCCGAAATTCTCGGCTCATCTTTATAGCCCGTTATGTCGATATTAAAATTTGCTGTACCGTCAAAGCCGCCTGACTCATTTAAAGCGGGATAAATCGCTGCTAACTCCTGCAAATTTAAATCCTGAATAGACGCGTGCAGATCAAGAGCATCATCGTTAAATATTCCGCCGGTTGCTAAAATTTTGCCCGACCCTATAGAAATATCAGATCTGTTAATTGCGTTAAAGCCTGAAGACTCGCTAAAATCTATGAGGCCGTGAACTGGAATCCCGTTTAATACTGCGTCAATATTTACGTCAAATTTTTCAAAATTCACGTGTAAATTTTTAACGTCAAAGATTCCCGCAAAAGAGTCAAGTTTACTATTTATTATGCTTATATCAGCAGGAATAAAACTTATTGGAAAATCGCCCATTTTGCCGACTGATTCAGAAAATGAGTCAAGATTTATATTTGCTCCGTTAATTGCAAGTTCAGAAGGGTTTATTTTGCCTCGAATTAAAGCCGAGAGTCTCAAGTTCAATAATAAATTTTCAGCTGATAAAATTTTCTTCCCGCCGTCGCCGTGTAACTCGAAATTATTTAACGTGTAGCCTTTGAAGGGATTGCCTGTTATTGTGTCAGCATAGAGGGACATATTATAATTTTCGCCGAGATAATTTTTTGCCAAGTTAAAGAGCATATACCCGCCTATATCAGCAAAAGAAAGTATAACGCCTGATAATATTATAATAAGAATGACCCACGCTAAAAATTTTGCAAATCCATTTTTCTTTTTATGATTATATGTGCGCTCAGAATCACGCAAAAAAATTCACTCCCCTAGTGATTTAAATCTCTTCAGGAAATTATAAGCGAAAAATTTGCATATAGTTAGCTGTAAAAAGCCTGATTTATTTTTCATGAGAAATTATTATATAGCATAAAAATATATTATGTGTTTAGGGACTCCCGCCTGAGATAAAATTTTCATGCTAAAAATATTTCCATATTGCAAATTTTACTCATTCAAACGTGTTAAATGAGTCCCCCGTGCACGCTTTACTCATAAATTTTCCCCCCGCGCAAAGTTTTTAAAGAATAAATATAATATGTGATATAGTAATCAATAAAAAATTTTTTTCAGGAGGAGACTCATTATTTTAATGGCATTAGTAATTTTTCTCGCAGTGTTAATAATTTTCTCGTGTGTAAAAACTTCTCACGCCTGTATGACTATTTTAGTAGGCCGCAAAGCCTCAGAATCCGGAAATGTTTTAGTTGCTCATAATGAAGACGCGCCGGGACGTTATATAATGCAGACTCATTTAGTTCATAAATTGCGAAGACATCCGGGAAGTACTATAAAATTTGAACCTGACACGGCAGAACTTGAATTAAACACTACACGCACGAGTCTTTTATGGTCAGAGGCAAAAAGTTATAACCCTGGAGCTTCTTTCTGTGATTTATACGTGAACGGTTACGGGGTCGTGATTTGCTCAAATAATTGCGCTGACTCAAAAGAGGACAACCCGGAATTACTTGACGGCGGAATTGCTTACGGTTTAAGGCGTTTAGTGGCAGAGAAGGCAGCGAGCGCGAGAGATGCATTAAATATAGCTTGCGACTTAATAAATAAATACGGTTATGCATCAAGTGGGAGATCATACGCATTTGCTGACTGCGAAGAAATTTTTGTAATGCAGATAGTAAACGGCAAACACTACGCTATTCAACGAGTCCCCGATGACGAATGCGCAGTAATTCCAAATCACTACACGATTCATGATTGTGATCACAAAGCGCGCGGATATAATGAACTTGTGAATTATGCTATAAAACGGGGCTGGTATGATCCTGAAAATATATTTGATTTCGCAAAAGTCTATCAAAGCAAAGAAACTTACGGAATCGCGAAAAATACTCATAGACACGTGCGAGCATTTGAAATTTTGTTAGATATAGATTTGAGCGCGTTACTAAATCAAGAGTGGGAGCCTCTGCCATTTTCTATAAAGCCGGCTCATAAAGTAAATATTGCAACACTCAAGAAAATTTTACGCACTCACTATGAAGGCACAAGCTCAAATAAATCAGAAGGAAATACACCGCATTTTGACTCGCCTTTGACAGTATGCAACATTGACACTCTAGAAAGCACAATAGCAGAAATCCGCCGACGACCTGAAAGAATAATTTTGCGTAAAGCTCTTGGCCGGCCTTGTTTTGCTCCATATGTGCCATTTTATTTCGGGATTAATTCAATACCTGAAGGCTACGAAGATAATGACTCAGAAATGGCCTTAGCTGAACATTTTAAATATAAGCCTCAAGATTTTGATTACAAGAATAATGCATGGTTCAATAATCAAGAACTTCAAGCGGCCTGCGATTTGCTGTATAACGAGAAGAGCGAAATAATACACGAGAAAATTGCAGAAATTGAGTCAGAAATTGAAAGCAAATTAAATGATTTAGACTCACAGATTGAATTACGAATCAAGACGAATCCATATATAGCCGGAGCAATGATAGAAGGTGCAGTAATTTCGTGGGCAGAAGACGCAAAAAATTTCGTGAACTCCTTAAAATCTGAACTCGGAATAATTTACGCTGAAGCAAATAATAACATAATCGCCGGAAAATCTTTCAGTGTGAGAGTCCCGAATAAATTAAATCTTGATATTTCACAATGTAAGTGCGGAGTCTCATATTTGCCCGTTAAAAAATGGTCTGATTGTGTGAATATAAACGAGACTGGAAAATTTTTAGAGCTTGAATTTGCCCCGTCAGAATGGATTAATAACGCCGTGCCATGCTTTATGGATTTATATTTGTTATTAGTCGAGAAAGACGGCACTAAACACGCAGGGACTGTAAAAATTAGGATTCAGGAGGTCAAGTAAATCATGCCGCGCAAGAAAAAATTTAATATCACACCTGCTGACTTGAAAGCAATGGGCCCGAAAAAAAGTATTATTATCTTGATAATTCTTGCGTTATTATGGCTGTTCAACGGCGATATTTCAGAAGTTTTTAATAACTCAAGCCCGAGCAATAATACAGAAATTGAGTCAGAGTCCGAGTCTGATATTATTTCAGGAACAGTAAAAAGAGTCATCGACGGTGATACTCTAGTTGTGAGCATAAACAATCAAGATAGACGAGTCCGAATGCTGGGAGTCGATACTCCTGAGACAGTTCACCCGAAAAAAGGAGTCCAGCCCTACGGAAAAGAAGCAAGCAATTTTACAAAGCAATCTTTAACGGGGCGGCGAGTCTGGCTTGAGTATGACTCATCACCTTTAGACAGATACGAACGTCATTTAGCTTATATATGGCTTGAGAAGCCCGCAAAAATAAATGAGTCCTCAATACGGCGCGAGATGTTTAACGCGAGATTATTATTAGAAGGTTACGCAAAAGTCATGATAATCAAGCCTAATAAACGCTATGAAGATTTATTCAAAAAATTTCAGAGTGAGGCTCAAAGCTCAAAGCGGGGACTCTGGGCATTAAATTAATATTTTAAAGAAGGTAATTATACTGAAAAAATTATTTAAAGATTCATTTATTACATGGCGGGCGGGTTTTGCTCTATATCGTTCAGTAGTCAGCACATTTTTTAATTTAGGAGGATTGCAGCTCCTGAAACGCAAATATAAAGGCGACATTTCCGAGAGAATCGGCCAAGTTGAGAACGTCCCGCAAAAATCTATATGGGTTCATGCTGTATCAGTCGGAGAAGTTCAATCAGCAAGCTCAATAATCCGCCGAATCAAGAACAAGAATCCCCGCCCCTGCATAATCTCAACAGTAACACCGACTGGCCGCGACATGGCAATAAAACTTTTAGACGGAATCGTTGACAAGATAATTTACAGCCCATTTGACTCAAAAAAATTTGTATCACGAGCATTAAATAATATAAACCCTTGCGCTTATATCACGATGGAGACAGAATTATGGCCTGAAATGCTTTCCCAGTTAAAAGCGCGAAATATTCCCACATTTTTAGCAAATGGCCGCTTATCAGAAAAAAGTTTTGCGAGACTCAAGCGCACAAAATACTTCTGGCAGGGCGTTCTAGAATGCTTTAATAAATTAATGGTCAGATTTGACGACGATAAACGGAAATTTTTAGAACTCGGAGTCCCTGAAGATAAAATAATAATTACAGGAGATTGCAAAGTTGACACTCTTTTAGACAGGCGGAAAACAGCAGATCCCGAAAAATGGCGGTGGCTGAAGAAAACTCCTGACTCACCGTTGTTTACGGCTGGCAGCACTCATCAGGGAGAGGACGATGTTGTAATCGCAGCTTTTAGGATAGTCCGCAAGAAATTCCCTGA
>CAJOEQ010000089.1:7294-9208 GCA_905233515.1 uncultured Synergistales bacterium | reverse complement strand
TATTATTTTATCAAGCTCTCTGAAACATGAAGCCGGATGAGTTATAAATATTAAATCGCAGTCATTTAAAACTTGTGATATATTATCAGACGCAAGAGAAATTTTACCGTATATTATGCCGTTTTCGTTTATTGATTCTATATTTTCGTGCCATTCTTGAGGTCTTGATGTGTAAATTCTAACGTCAAAGCCTTTTGATGACAGCTCACAGGCAAAATAAGTCCCGATATTCCCACCGCCTATAATTGCCGCATTCATGATAAATGCTCCCTTCTTGATAATAATTTATAAAAATTGCGACATCCCGATTTATAACGAGTGCCGCAATAATTATATGCTTAAATCAATAAATATTTATTTTTTCACGAGCGATAATATTTCATTCCAGTTATAATAAGGCTCAGAAAGCGCGATATTTTCCGGTACATCGGCATGTTTTGCAGCGTCTTTCATTGCCATAAACCAGAAAACTGCGTCAACTCGTCCGGAAGCTAAGGCCGCCGCTCTTGCACCTGATTCAATATTCACGAGTTCAATATTAATTTTTAGGCGTTTTCCGATTTCTGCGAGTACTGCCGTGTTAAAACCTGCTGGAGTTCCGTCTTCTTTTATAAAGTCTATGGGCGGCATGTCTCCTGTTACAGCTACTTTTATAGTTTCTTTGATATTGTCATAATGCTCAAATTTTACAGGTTCGGGCGTGTCAAGTCCTGCATCAGAAATATATTTAGCCTGCAATATTGAAATTGTCCCGTCTGCTTTCATTGAGAGTAAAGCCTCATTAAATTTATTTCGCAATTCCGGATTGTCGCCCGCTCTGAAGCCAAATGACAAATAAAAATTTTTGCTCATTCGGATAATGCTTGAAATTTTATAAGCGTCATTCACGTTTAATACATATTCGGCAACGTCTTCAGGTAATTGAATTTCGCCCACTTCTCCCGAATTTAAGCCGAGCAATAATGACATTAAGCTGTCATAATAGATATAGCCTTCACTCTGAATTGATACACCTGACGAAAATTTTTGTGAATTCCCTGACTGCCTGCCCTCTTGTACTAGTTTATTGAATTCGTTTTCTGTCATGTTCAATTTTGCAAGAACGCCGATTTTATTGCTCTCTGCATAAGCACTTACACTCATAAGCATAATTAATAATATTACACATAAAAATTTTTTCACTGTAAACAACCTCGCTTTTAAATGGATTTTGCGATTATTATATCAAGATTTGAGCAAAAAAAACGGCCTCATGATTTAATCACAAGACCGCTTAAAAAATTTTATTATTTATCCTTCAGTTTGACTGAATACATTTCAACCCAGCTATAATAAGGCTCTGACAAAATTATGCCTTCTGGTACGTCAAATTTTTCTCCTCCCATTGTCTGAAACCAGAAGACAGCATTTACACGACCTGACACGAGGGCGGCGGCTCTTGCTGTAGCGTCGATATTAACGAGTTCGAGATTTATTTTTGCGACTTTCGCACATTCTGCCATAACTGCCGTATTAAAGCCTGCTGGTATACCGTCTTCAGCTATAAAGTCAATCGGAGGCATATCGCCTGTAACAGCAATTTTTATAATTTCTGCACCGTCAAATTTTTCGGGTCTCACAGGTTCAGGCTCATTAAATGCCGCGTCAGTTACGTATGTTTCTTTGAGCATTGCAAGCCTGCCGCTGTTCTCAAGTGTTATTATTGCGTCATTGAATAAAGATTTTAATTTCCGGCCTTCCTCATCGTCTTTAAACCCAAATGATAAGTAATTCGGAAATACATGATTTATCGCGCTGATTTCTAAAGCGTCATTATTTCTCACTACATAATTTGCTACGTCTTTGGGCAAAAATATCTCGTCAATTTCTCCCTTGTTGAGAGCTAATAATAACTCATTCAGGGAATTATAAAAT
>CAJOEQ010000089.1:2186-7254 GCA_905233515.1 uncultured Synergistales bacterium | reverse complement strand
TAGACCATTTTGTTGAAATCTTCAGGTTCAATATTTAATTTCGCGAGTTCTCCCACTCTTAGAACATCAGCAGCAAACACGCAATTACTCATTAACGCAATAAAAATTAAAGCGCATAAAAATTTTTTCATGATTTAATACCTCGTTTCGTAAAAATTTATAATATTATATATTAATTAGCGCGAGTGTTTAAGATTTACGTGTAAAAAAGTATTCCAATTATAATAAGGCTCAGACAAAATAATATCTTCGGGAGCGTCGGCATTATAAGCAAAATTTTTAGATGTCTCGTACCAGAAAATTACGTCGGCACGTCCTGAAGTTAGCGCGGCTGTTCGACTTCCTGAATTTATCTGCAAGATTTCTATATTGATTTCTAAGCGTTTTGCTATCTCAGCGAGTAAAGCCGTATTAAATCCTGCTGGTTCTCCGTCCGGTGCTATATAGTCAATCGGCGGCATATCTCCAGTTACAGCTATTTTGATTGTCTCTTTTCCTGGAAATTTCGGCATTTTCACGGGCTTATATTCGACTGAAGAGTTTATATATTCGCCCTGCAGTGTTGCAAGCGTAAAATCGTCTTCCATTGATTTAATTGCATTGTTGAAATTTTTTGCCAGTGCCTGCGATAAAATATCTTTTCTGAAGCCAAATGCTAAGCTCATGGGATTGTGTGAACGTGAAGCACAGCAGATTACATAATCAGGATTTATATTTGTCAAATAAATTGCTGTCATTTCAGGTAATGCCATCTCGTCAATCTCATTTGCATTCAATGCCATTTGCATAATTTGCAGTGAATCATAGAATTTCACTCCGAAAATTTCATGATGAGGCTTGAATATTGACCAGTCATTTGTGTTATTTGAACTCTCAATTATTGATTTAAAATTTTCTTCTGTTGTGTTAAGTTTCGTTAAATAGCCAAGTCTAACAGATATTATTACTGCACTATTTGCACTCACAGCAAGAATTAACAGAAATATTATAATTAATGAAAACTTTTTCATGTATAGCCCCTCTTTATTAACGTGATTTGAGATTATTATATTATATTCTTTTTTGCCGCATTCATATAAATTAATTGATTGTTGTAGTTGTCTTTATCCGCAGGCGGGATATATAACGTGGGTGAGTTGGACACAATTACGTACAAAAATATAAATATTAAGTGTTAAGGTGCTGTTTATCCGCAAAATAAGCAAATTACATAAAATTTTCACAAAATATAAATATTAAGTGTGATAAAATATTCGCGCGTTGAAAGAAAATAAAGAGTAATAACGGAGTCAAAATGTATTATAGATTGAGAGAAAATTTTTTATTACGAGGTTATGAGAGACTGCCTTACGCAATAATAGACACGAAAACGGGAGCGGCAAATTTCATAACGTCCGAAATGTTTAACGCTCTTGAACTCTGCAACGGAAAAATTGATTTATCACTGCCAATAATAAGCGAAAAAATTAGAGAATGCGTAAAAGTAGCAGAAACCGCCGGAGTAATTGAGCCCACTTTGACCCCTCAATCAATAAATGACAAGCAAGAATATAAATTCTATAAAGCGCGTTATATTCGTCAAGCTCATTTTTCGATTACTGGAAAATGTAATTACAAATGCAAGCATTGTTACATGTCAGCACCTGACGCAAAATACGGCGAATTAAGTCATGATGTTATATTAAATATAATTCAGCAAATGAGCGACTGCGGAATTATGAACGTGAGTTTAACAGGCGGCGAGCCTTTAGTCCGTGAAGATTTTCTTGATATAGTTGACGCATTACTCGAACGCGATATTAATATAACGCAAATATATTCAAATGGTGCGCTTGTGAACGAGAAATTATTAAATGAACTTGACGCGCGAAATATCCACCCTGAATTCAATATGAGTTATGACGGAGCGGGCTGGCATGACTGGCTACGAGGCATTAACGGAGCTGAAAAAATAGTAAATCGCGCTTTTTCTTTATGTCGTGATATGGGATTTCCGACCGGTTCAGAAATGTGCTTACATGAATATAACAAGCATACTTTACGAGAAAGCATAAAGCATTTAGGCTCGCTCGGTGTGAAGTCTTTAAAAGTAAATCCCGTCTCAAATGTCGGAGAATGGGCAAAAAATAATCTCGGTCAATCAATAAATTTCAAAGAGTTATTTAATATTTATCTTGAATATATTCCCGAATATTATCAAGATGACATGCCTTTAAATATCATGCTGGGAGGGCTTTTTGCTGCTCGTAAAAATGAGCCTGATTATTTTGTTATACCAGTTTTCAAGCCTGATATTGACCCAGAAAGTTTTTGCATATGCGGACATGCTAGGCTTGTAATGTATATTTCCCCTGAAGGCCGGACGCTCCCATGTATGGCACTCGCAGGAATGAATATTCAAGAAAAATTCCCGTTGATAACTCAAAATAGTTTGTCAGACTGCATAAATAACTCGTTTTATATGCAAATAATTAATACACGAGCAAGCGAATATTTAGCACTTAATGAAATATGTAATAATTGCAAATATAGCCGTCATTGTTACGGAGGCTGCCGCGCTGATGCACTGGAACACGGTAATAATTTAATGGGAAAATCGCCGGGGACTTGTGAAATTTTCAGGGGCGGCTGGGTTGATAAAGTCATTAAAGCAGTGAAACAAGTTAGGCCGAATGCAAAATCACTTGTATTTGAGAGCGCATTATGGCAGAATTTGGAATAAATTTTTAGGAGGTATTTATTTAAACATGAACGAGAAAGCGAAAAAATTTCTTGAAGAAGTCTCGCAAAAACCTGAACTCAAAGCAGAATTAACAAAGGCATGGCAAGAGGCCGCAAAACTCAGCAAGGACGAACAAGCAACGGCGGCGGCAGAAATCAGCGCAAAAGTAGCTCAAGCTCACGGGTTTGATTTATCAGCTGAGGACTTCCAAGCAACAAAGATGTATTTATTATCTGAAGACGAGTTAAAAGCGGTCTCAGGTGGAGCTAATAATAACTCTCGTGCAATTACTAGTGTCTGTAGTTGTGCTGGCGGCAATGGTATCGGCAACACGTGGGAATTATATTGTTATTGTCCCAGTGCAGGCGACGGCTATAACACGACAAATAATCATTGGCGCTGCGGCTGTTCGGGCGGTAACGGTCTTGGTGCTGCGTAAAAAAATTTGCTCGTTTGAGGCTGTTTAACGGCTTTGAACGAGCTTTTTATTAGAAAAATGCGCATAAATTCACCTGAACAGATACACGATTATATACGCGTTACAAATCCCGGAATATGGCTTATTTTGAGCGCGATTATAATATTTTTTTTAGGCTTATTTACATGGATATTTACTGGAACGCTTGAGATTTCTTTTAAGTCTATTATTTACAGGGACGGCGGAAAATTTTATAGTTCATTTACACAAGATAAATTCACGCGCTTAAAAGTGGGAATGCCTGTAAGAGTTTCAAGCAATATAACCGGAAAAATAATAAATCTTTCACGAGATAGCAAGCAATATCAAGCCGAGATAAAATTTTCAGGTTTAAATCCTGAAGATACAGCGCAAGGAATATTTATAATAGACACAGTGAAGCCGATAAAATTTTTATTGCGATAAAATAAAAAAATGAGTAAATTTGCAAGAGTACCTATTATAATGCAGTTAGAGGCCTTAGAATGCGGCGCGGCATGTTTAGCTATGATACTTGCTTATTATGGCCGTTGGGTGCCTTTAGAGCAATTGCGTGAAGACTGCGGAGTATCTCGTGACGGTTCGAATTTGCGAAATATGACTAAGGCGGCGAAAAAATATAATTTAACGAGTAAAGCATTTTCTTGTGATAGTGAGACTTTGAGAAATAACGGGCAATTTCCGGCTATAATTTTCTGGGAGAATAATCATTTTGTTGTAGTTAATGGCTTTCACAAAGATAAAGTCTCAATCAATGACCCCGCACGAGGCCAAGTAATAATAAATTTTGACGAATTCAATAAATCATATTCAAATATTTGCTTAATTCTAGAGCCTGATAAAGATTTTAAAAAAGGTGGTCAGCCGTCTTCAATAATAAAATTTGCTTGTCAGAAATTGCGCGGTGCATTTAGTATGTTTATGCTAGCATTGATGACGACATTAATAGCGTCTTTGACTGGTATATTATTACCTGCGTTTGATAGATTTTTCCTTGATAATTTGCTGACTGGCTTAAATTCTGAGTTATCGGGCGGCTTCTTTATTCTCTTAGGCTGTGTTATATTAGCTCAAATTCTTTCACTCTCTATAAAGTCAATATATTTCTTGAGACTTCAGGGCAAAATGACGGCGGCATCAAATACTTCATATTTATGGCATGTTTTGAGACTTCCATTAAAATTTTTTGAGCAGAGGACTTCAGGAGACATTGCCCAGCGTTATGTTTACAATCAAGGATTTGCGAGCGCATTAATAAACACTTTCACGCCTTTAATACTTGACAGCATAGTAATGATATTTAATTTATTTATCATGCTGGATTACAGCGTTATTCTTTCATTAATCGGCATTGTTTCAGTCTTAGCAAATTTATATCTCGCAAAAATAATATCTCAAAAGCGCATAAATCTTACACGAGTACAAATGCGGGACTTAGCAAATTTAGACAGTGCTACATTAACAGCAATTGACATGATAGAGACTATAAAGTCATCAGGAGCAGAGAAGGGCTTTTTTTCGCGATGGGCGGGCTTTCAGGCGAATTCAATAAATCAGCGTGCAAAGTTTGAGCGTTTAAATCAGACTTTAGGACAAATTCCCGCGATATTAAATATTTTAACGAGCAATATAATTTTATTTTTAGGCGTAAGATTAATAATTTCCGGACAATGGACAATCGGCCTTATAAGCGCGTTTAACGGGTATTTACTAGCTTTTACAAGTCCCGCACAAATGTTAATTAATGCCGGTCAGCAGTTACAGGAAATGCGCACCCGTATGGAACGAATACAGGACGTTTTTAAATATCCCGTTGACGTAGAGTATAAAAATTTGCCTGATTTTGAGCTGAAAAAATTAACAGGTTCACTCGAAATAAATAATATAAC
>CAJOEQ010000089.1:0-2112 GCA_905233515.1 uncultured Synergistales bacterium | reverse complement strand
TGCGGAAAATCGACGCTTGCAAAATTAATCACAGGTCTATATAAAGTCTGGGAAGGCAGTATTTTATTTGACGGTCAAGAAATTTCGCAGATTGACAGAAATATTTTTACCGGTTCAGTGGCTTGTGTAAATCAAGATATAACTTTATTTGAAGACAGTATTGCGAATAATATACGCATGTGGGATAAATCAATAGAAGATTTTGAGGTTATATTATCAGCAAGGGACGCTAAAATCCATGATGATATTATTCAGCGTGAAGGCGATTATTTTTCTGAAGTTCAGGAGGGCGGGAAAAATTTTTCAGGTGGTCAGCGTCAAAGATTAGAAATTGCCTCAGTTTTAGCGCAAGACCCTACGATTATAATACTTGACGAGGCAACGAGCGCACTAGACACTAAGACGGAAAATGAATTAATTCAAGCCATTAACGAGCGCGGTATAACAAGAATAATAATATCTCACAGGCTTTCAATAATAAGGGACTGCGACGAGATAATAATAATGAAAGACGGGCAAATTTTAGATAAAGGCACTCACGACGAATTAATAAAACGCTGTGAATACTATCAAGCATTAATCATAAATGAATAAATCAGGGGTGCAAATAAAAAAATGTCAGGTTATTTTGATGAGCAGATAAGAGAACGAATACAATCAGATATAGACGCATTTACGAATTCATTTAGTGAAATATCAGAGGCTATAACAGGAGAGAAATTTTTTTATAGTGATAGTAGTAATAGTGCTTTAGGAGAAATCGCTAAATTTTTGCGAGATATACACCTGAAGCGTCTTTGTACCAGTCAGCTTTTAAAACAACTTCACGAGACATTATTTTTTCTGCGTCAAATTCAGGCAAATTATAGAATTTCGCGATTTCTCCTAAAGCACTATTACTATAAAGACTATGAGACGGGCAAGAAAATTTATATAAATTCACGAACTCAAGAGAATTTGCAGAATGAGGCTATATGCTTTTATAAGAAATTGCCTGATAAAATTTTGAGCGTGAAAGATTTATTTTTCTTTGCAGTGAAAAGCCTTGCAATATCTGATATTGTTATGATTTTGCTGATAACTTTATTTGTAACTCTTATGTCAATGATAACGCCCTATTTATTAAATTTGATATATTCTCAAGTTATATATAACAAAAATTTATTGAATGCAGTCTCAATATTTATATTTATAGTTTCAGCTGGAATTTCGACGAGTTTATTAAATATCGCAAAAAATTTAGCATTATCGCGAATAAATATCAAGACAGATACAAGCATAAATGCGGCCATAATAGCGCGAGTTATAAATCTTCCTGCAGAATTCTTTAAAAATTTTCAGTCTGGAGAACTTGCAAAACGAACACAAGCGGCCTCAATGTTATGTGAGACTTTAGCGACTGTAATTTTTTCACTTGGCCTGACAGCTTTAACGAGTTTAATATATTTGTGTCAGATATTTTCATTTACTCCCAGTTTAGTAATTCCGGCTTTATTAATCATGAGCATATTACTAATTATTTCAGTTATAATGACGTTCGGACATTCTATAATTTTAAGGCGTTCGGCTGAAATTGACGCGAAAGAGTACGGATTAATTTATGCGCTTATAACAGGAATTCAGAAAATCAAGATAACGGGCTCAGAGCGGCGGGCATTTGCTAAATGGGCAGATTTATATAAACACTCAGCGAGATTAAATTATAATCCGCCTATGATTCTGAAATTAACTCAAGCTATACAGCCTGCAATAAGTCTAATCGGCACGTTCATAATATATTATTTCGCGTTAAAATCCGGAGTAACACCCGAAAACTATATGGCTTTTATGGCTTCATACGGCATGATGTCAGGAGCTTTTATAGGATTGAGCGGTGCAGCTTTGTCAATAGCTAATATACCGCCTTTAATAGATATGATTATGCCGATATTGAGCGCGACACCTGAAATTTCGCACGGGAAAACTCTAAATCATGTCTCAGGCAATATAGAATTAAGCAATATAAAATTTAGATACTCGCAAAAAACGCCGTTAATTCTCGATAAATTTTCGCTTAAAATAAAGCACGGTGAATATATTGCAATAGTAGGCAAAAGCGGCGCAGGAAAATCT
>CAJOEQ010000088.1 GCA_905233515.1 uncultured Synergistales bacterium | reverse complement strand
TAACAATAACTCAGAATAACGGCAATAAAGCATCTATAACTCTTAATGCGTCAGATACTTTAAACGATGTCCGCAAAAAATTAAATAAGGCAATCGCTGAAGATCTCGGACAAGGTCAATATATTTCGGGCGATCATGCAAATAATCTCGTAACTTTTGTAGAGAATCCAACACAAGGCAGCGGAATGGAGACAGTAAAAGGGACTTTCTTAATTCCAGTGATTCCAGAGTCAGCCGGCGAGCTTACATTTTCAAGTGCTGAAGGTGATTTAATAGACGCGCTTGGCCTGAATACTGTTCAGAATTCGCAGGAAAGTTCTTATAATGTCTCTGTGTATAATGCTCATGACAATTCAGTAATCGCAAGGAATATAAAGACTTCTGAAAATATGCTTTGCGGCGTAATTGATAAAAATATTGACGTTGAATTTGACCCTATGTCCGGAGTTAATGCCATATGGAGCGATAAAGATAAAAATTTTATTTTCGTTCCTGAGAGTGATTATTATTCGACAATTTTGCACGTCGTGAAAAATAATATCGATTTCCAAGTCGGAGCAAATGAAGGCGAAAGAATTACTATTGATATAGGCGATATGTCTTCTGCAGGTTTGAGAATCAGCGGCGTTAATGTCATGACTAGTGAACGAGCTTCAAAGGCTATTACTACAATTGACAGGGCGATTAAAAATATATCTGCTCAACGTGCAAACATAGGCTCATACGAGAACGCGCTAGAGTCAACTATGGAAAATTTAACGGTAACTAGTGCAAATTTAACAAGCTCAGAAAGCAGAAGTCAGTATTGAATTTGCTTCAGTAAGTCAATATATAAGCCCGGCCTTGTTTATTATAGACCGGGTTAATTTTATTATTCAAGATTAATAACCGGCTGGCTTAATTCTCGATAAATCATAATTATTACTGCTAGAGACACTATAAATGTGAGTCCATCGCTCGCAGGCATTGACCATAAAACGCCGTCAAGTCCCATAAATAACGGCATCAAAATTGTTAGTCCTGCACCGAAAATTATTTCACGAGTAATTGACAATCCCGCAGAAATATACGGCCTTCCCATTGCTTGAATAAATATAAATGCCGCCTTGTTCACGCAAGCAAGTATTATCAAGCATAAATAAGTCCTAAAGCATTTCACAGTGAATTCCGCATAATAAACACTTTCGCCCGACGCTCCGAATAAATTAGCAATGCTTGACGGGTAAAATTCGACGATAATAAACGCAATCAGGCCTATTACTGTCTCACATGCTAGTAAAAGCGAAAATAATTTTTTGACTCTGTCAGGTCTTCCCGCGCCCATGTTAAAACCTGTTATAGGTGTACAGCTCGCAGAGAGTCCTACTACTATAGATATTACAATTTGAAAAAATTTCATAACTATGCCGATTACTGCCATAGGAATTTGCGAATATTCGGGCTGACTGAAAATTTTATCTAATGCACCGTATTTCTTTATCATGAGATTTACAGCGGCGACGCTTATAACGAGTGAAATTTGCGATAAAAAACTGCACATTCCCAGCGGCAAATAACGACTCATTAATTTGGGATTGTATGAAAGATTTTCACGTGAAAATTTTATAGCTTTCATGTTAAACGCAATATAACGCACTGACATAAACGCCGTAAAAATTTGTCCGATTATAGTTGCGAGTGCCGCTCCCATCATTCCCCAGCGAAATATAAATATAAATACTGGATCAAGAATTATATTAATTCCTGCTCCCATCAAAGTCGAAAACATTACATAATTCGGGCTGCCATCTGCTGAAATTATAGGATTCATTGCTTGGCCGAATACGTAAAAAGGAATCCCCGGAATTATAAACGTAAAGTACTCAAGCGCAAAATTAAAAGTCTCGTTATTTATTCTCCCGCCGAAAAAAGTTAATAGCTCTTCACGGAAAATATAATAAATTATCGCGATTATTATTCCCGTCGTTGAAGATAAAAGCGCGGCACTTCCTACACTGTCTCCGGCTTGTTTGATATTTCTTGCTCCTAGACTCATACTCACAAAAGCACAAACCCCGTCGCCTATTAATAAAGTGAATGCAAGCGCAATTACTGTCAAGGGGAATACTACATTATTTGCTGCGTTACCGTTTGAGCCTAAATAATCGGCATTTGCTATAAAAATTTGATCTACTATGTTATATAATGCTGCAACAAGCAAAGAAATTATTAACGGCACTGAATATTTTATGAGCAATTTGCTTACTGGCTCACGTTCGAGAAAATCATTTGAATTCAAGTTTTACACCTTCCTAAATTTTTCGGGGAGGCACAAAAAAAATGCGTCTGCCCGTGTTGCTCGGACTTACGCAAGAATGCTGCACAGCGAAATTATTATATCACTATGAAAGCACAGGCAAAATTAATAAAATTTAGTGTAGAATATAAATAATTTATGACTCAAGGAGGGGTTAAATAATGTCTATGCAAATCGTGCAGACCAGCAGCATAATAAACACTAGCGGATTTGCAAGCCGTCTCGAAAGGGGATTTACTATTAAACGAGTCGACACGCAATATATTCACGTAAGAGAGCCTATAATGGTTCAGCGTCCTAAAATTGAAGATTTTAATAATCTCGTCGTAGTTCATGACCAAATCGAACAGTACGTATAACTTTCTGTGATTATGTCCCTCTCTGTTAATTTGCTGTATAACTCGCGCGAGAGAGGGTATATAATTTTTTCGCTTTAAAATTTATATTTATATAGGAGGTCAACAATGAGACTCAAAAAATTAGCAGCAACTTTCTTTTTAGCAGCTATGTTATCACTTGGAATTTACGGGATTGCTTCAGCTGCTTATCGTATAGCACCACCCCCGCCCCCTCCTCCGGTCAGATATAGGCCCGCTCCTGTGGCTCCAGTCCCGCCCGATTATTATTATCAGAGAGAACTAGCAAGACGGGATCAAATGCGCTGGGAAGCAGAACGACGTGAGAGAGAGCGTTTAGAATGGGAGAGACGCGATTTTGAACGCAGAGTCTATGAAGATCAAATGCGCCGTGAATGGGAGAAAAAACGCAGGCATGAGAGAGAAGCCGAAATCATGGGTGAAATTTTCACCGAGATAATTAAGAATAATAGACGCTAAAGGAGGCCGATTTACAATGAAATTATTTACAAAATTTGTATTATTACTCGCTATAATTGCGATAATGGCCGGATCAGCTTTTGCCGGAGTCTCTTCAGTTGCAGATCTCAAGGGCGCAAAAGTCGGTGTCGAAAACTCTTCAGCGGCTCATGCGATTATAAGCGAAATGCTCAAAGATACCCCCGATAATATTCTAGTTTATGAAAATGTTTCGGCATTAATCGAAGCTCTTAAAATGGGACTTGTTGATGCGGCTGTTCTTGATGAGACTCCAGCGCGTTATTTCTTAATGAACACTGAAGGACTTAAACTTTTGCCCGAACCTGTTAACAGCTTTTATTACGGAATAGCTTTCAAGAAAGGCAATAAACTCCGCGATGATGTTAATAAGGCACTCACTGAGATTAAAGACGAGGGAATTTTAGCGCGTATAGTAGCAAAATATATAAACGCTGATCCTGACGCGTCAGAAATTGATTTAAACAAGGGCGCGAAAAACGGCAAAATCTGGGTAGGCTGTTCTGCGACATTCCCGCCCTATGAGACTCGGACTGAAAGCGGCTTTACTGGTATTGATATCGAATTATGCGCGGCAATTGCTAAGAAATTAGACAAGGAACTTGTTATGATTGACTGCAGATTTGATATTTTGCCTGAGGCTTTAGAATCTGGGCGAATTGATATGATTTGCTCGGCTTTCACGATTTCAGAAGAGCGCGAAAAAGTTATGGATTTCTCAGATCCTTATGACGCAGATCAAGAAGTAATCTTAGTACTTGCTGATAAGAAATAATTTTATTAAGGAGGTATTTACTTAATGAGATTCAAAAAATTTGCGGCATTATTTACACTGGCTGTTATTTTCACAGCTGGTACAAGTTTTGCTAAATCGTCATCTATTATAGAGTCTCCGAAAACAAAGACTCCGCCCCCTCCGACTCCTCCTGTAAGATATAGATCAGCCCCGGCAGTTCCTAGTCAACCGCCTCACGTTGCACCTCGTCCAGTTCCTAAGCCCATGCCGAAACCGCAGCCACTCCCTCAGCCTAGACCATTGCCGAGACCTCAGCCGCCTAAACCCGCGCCGATTCCTCCACGTCCCGCGCCATATGTCGGACCGAATGCGAGACCGCCTATTATACGAGCACCGCAAAATCCTACAATGAGACCTTTAACGCCTCAGGAACGCACAAGACTCCAAATTGAAGACGCAGAGAGACGTGAACGCGCAAGAAAAGAACAGGAACGCTGGGAACGTGAACGCCGCGAAATGATGAGAAGAGGCTATTATTATTAGAAGGAGGACTCTATAACATGAAAAAATTTATTAATTTTGCTTTAATTCTCGCTGTAGTAGCCTTCTTTGCCGGGTGTTCGTTCGCTGAAGTAGCGAAAATTGACGATCTCAAATCTTCAAAAGTTGGCGTGCAAAATGCCTCAATCGGTGAGAGTCTGATTCGCGAAATGCTGAAAGATTCACAAGATAATATTTTCGTTTATGAAGACGTTGCAGCACTTGTTGAAGCTCTCAAGGCCGGCCAAGTTGACGCGGTTATTATGGACGAAGCACCTGCAAGATTTTTCACGGCAAATGAAGAAGGCATTAAAATTTTACCCGAAGCACTTAACAGCACTTATTACGCTATAGCTGTAAAAAAGGGTAATAAAGAATTACTTAACAGCGTGAATAAAGCATTACGAGAAATTAAGGAAGAAGGCACATTATCGGCTATAATCTCGAAATATATTCACGTTGAAGAGCCTGACCCGGCAGCTATTGATTTCAATCAAGATGCAAAGGGCGGAAAATTATGGGTAGGCTGTTCTGCAACATTCCCCCCGTATGAAGTCAGAACAAGTAAAGGATTTGCGGGGATTGATGTAGAACTCTGCGCGGCAATCGCTAAAAAGTTAAACAAAGAATTAATCATGGTAGATTATAGATTCGGAGTTTTGCCCGAAGCTCTAGAGACTGGTCGAATCGATATGATTTGTTCAGCACTTGTTAT
>CAJOEQ010000087.1 GCA_905233515.1 uncultured Synergistales bacterium | reverse complement strand
AAATCTTGAAATCTGAACGTAAACGGCGATTCTTCTTTCAGCAAAAAATATAGAATCATCAACGCGCTTATTACATTAGCAATTACTGTAGCAATCGCAACTCCTACGACGCTCAATTTAAATATTATCACGAGTATCATATTTAATATTACGTTTATGATTCCTCCGGCAATAAGACTCCACATTGGGCGGCTGCTGTCTCCCTTACTGCGCAAAATAGCCGAACCGAAATTATAAAGCATAATAAACGGTGTCCCGAGAAAATATATTCTGAAATAAATTACTGCTAAATCAATAATATCATCAGGAGTATTCATAAGAGTTAATAAAAATCTCGCGACACTCACGCCACATATAAGCAAAATAACGCCGCTGATTAGTGCTAGAGATATAGAGGTGTGAATCGCATCGTGAATTTTTTGTATTTCGCCCTTACCTATATATTTAGCTACTATTACATTTGCACCGATTGAGAGACCGACAAATAAATTTACCATTAAATTAATTGCTGCTCCATTGCTCCCTACGGCGGCCATTGCTTGGGGACTGTCAAATCTTCCGACTACTGCAACATCTGCCGAATTAAATAATTGCTGCAAAATCATGCTAAATGCTAATGGTAACGCGAAAATTAATATTTTATCGAGTAATGAACCGTGCAGCATGTCCATATTATGAGATTTCTTTAACAAGTTTTTTTTACGTGATTATAGCACCTTGCTTTATTGCCTGTATAAAAATTTGATATTATAATTTTCTTATTCAACATATTTTCACAGCTTATAAAAATTTATATATTTTAAAGGAGTTTTCTTGATAACTCATGACAGAAGATGCAATAAATAATATTTTAACTCAAGAACAGCAAGAGGCGTTTGATTATGACGAACTCTGGAAAGATTTTATTGCTGATTTCTGGCGCGAGATTCTGGAAAAATTTATTCCGTCGTTATATGTCAAAGCAGATTTAAATCATGAGCCTGAATTTCTTGATAAAGAACTTCACGATATTTTAGCGGCCTTCAATGACAATGACGACAAGACTCCTAAAAGATACGTCGATAAATTATTAAAAATTTTCCTCAAAGACGGCGGAGAAGAGTGGGTATTACTTCACATTGAGATTCAGAATAAGGGCGGAGAAAATTTTGCTCTCAGAATGTTTAGATATTATTGCTTGTTATTTATTCACTACAAAAAAAATCCTGTTGCGCTGGCTATACTCACTGCGAGCAGGCCAAAGAATGAGACTGACCCGGGAATTTATAAGGCTGATTTATTCGGGACTTCAATAGAATATAAATATAATCTCGTTAAGGCTTATGCAATGAGCGATCAAGAATTATTATCAGGAAACAGCCTAGTTGATTTATTTATATATTCAGTGAAAATCGCGGCCAAGTATCGCAAGTCAGATAAGCAAAAATTTCAATACATGAAAATAGTAATTAATTTGCTGGCTGAAAAGGGCTTAAACAGGAATCAACGCAGAATATTTATTTTATACATTGAGCGCACTATGAATCTCAGCAATATGGAATATCGCATAAAATTTAGAAATTATGTAGATAATGTACTCGAAGGAGGCAAAAAAATGCAAAGGACTAAAGGCTTAATTGAAACAATGCTTGATGAGGCCGAAGCAAAAGGCAACAAAGAAGGCATCGAAACAGGTATCCGCAAAAGTATTTGCGATTTTATAAGATCCGGCCTGCTTTCAGATGAGCAGATTGCAGCAATAGTAAAACGCCCGATTGAGTTTATAACAGGCTTAAGGCATGAAATCGGGTTAGCTTAAAATTTTATAAATGGGAGGCATTAAATAGTGAAATTAATATTTCTTGACATTGACGGCACTCTAACAAAACCGGGAGAAAATATCCCCCCTCAAAGTGCTGTCGACGCAATTAACAAGGCGCGGGCAAATGGACATAAAATTTTTCTATGTACTGGCAGAAATCCAGACATGTTAAGGCCGTTGCTTAAATACAAATTTGACGGCGTTATATCCTGTGCGGGCGGTTATGTTGCAGTCGGGGAGAATTGCGACGAAATTTTATTTAATTATCCCATGACTGACGAACAGAGAGATACTGCTTTGAATGCCTTACACAAGCACGGAGTTTTTTGCACAATCGAGGCCGAAAAAGGTTCATGGGGTGATGAGAATTTAGGCGAATTCTTAAGCTCTCAGGGTGAAGGTAACAGCGAAATTGAACGCTGGAGAAAAGCTCTATCTGCAAATTTAGGAATTAAGCCAATGAGTCAATATGACGGATCACCGATTTATAAAGTAGTTATCATGTGTCTTGATATGTCCCAGCTTGACGAGGCTAAAAAATTAATGGGCGATGAATTTAATTTTATCGTTCAGGAAGTAAAAGTCGGCGGCTCTACTTCACAATGCATTAACGGCGAAATTATTAATAAAGCATTCGACAAAGGCAAGGGAGTCAAGATAATTTGCGAAAAATTCGGCGTTCCTATAAGCGACTCTATAGGCTTCGGCGATAGTATGAACGATTTGGAAATGATACAGACCGTCGGAACTAGTGTCTGTATGGCGAACGGTGCGGAGGCTCTGAAGAAACTTTCTGATATTGTATGTCCTTCAGTTAGTGATGACGGGCTTGCTAAGGCGTTTGCAGATTTAAATTTAATTTAATTTTTCAGGAGGTATTATTTTATTATGGCACTCGATTACAGAAAATGTGCTGAAGAGATTGTTTCACACATAGGCGGACGTGAGAATATCACTCAGGCGGCCCACTGCGCAACGAGACTCAGACTCGTTATTAAGGACAACGGCAAAGTCGACAAGAAAGCTCTTGAGAACGTTGACGGAGTCAAAGGCATGTTCGAGAATAACGGACAATTGCAATTAATTATCGGCACTGGAACAGTCAACAAAGTTTATGCGGAATTCTTGAGCGTTACAGGAATGACTGAAGCGACAAAAGACGACGTTAAAGCCGCCGCAGCAGCAGGTCAGCCAGTTTGGAAGCGCATATTAAAAGCTGTCGGAGATGTTTTTGTTCCGATTCTGCCCGCTATTGTTGCATCAGGTCTCATGATGGGATTTGTCGAGGCAATGGGCAAAGTTTACCCGGAATTTGCTAATACTTCATGGTATGATTTCTTAGACATGGTAGCTAACACGGCATTTGCTTATTTGCCGGTCATCGTTGCAATTTCAGCAGCTAGAGTCTTCGGTGGAAATACTTTCTTAGGAGCAGTTATCGGTCTTGCTATGATTCACGCTAATTTAGTCAATGCGTGGGTTGTCGGCACAATGTCTCAAATTCCGACGTGGGATTTTAGGATTCTTAACTTCATTATAAACGTTCAGAAAGTCGGCTATCAAGGTCACGTAATCCCCGTAATTATTTCAGTCTGGTTTATGTGCGGTCTTGAAAAATGGCTGCATAAGCACGTCCCTGAAATGATTGATTTATTTGTCGTGCCTTTCACTACAGTTTTAGTTACTACTTTCTTTACGTTTACGATTATCGGGCCGATTTTCTCACAGCTTGAAACATGGGTACTCGAGGCAGCAAAAATCCTCGTAAAGAATCCAATCGGCTCCGGAGTAATGGGAGCAATTTACCCGTGGACGGTTGTAATGGGCTTACATCACATGTATAACGTAATTGAAGCTGGTATGTTATCAGTTGAAGGCGGGCTTAATACATGGATGCCAATAGCAAGCGCGGCAAATTTCGCACAGTTCGGGGCATGTCTTGCAGTCGGTCTCAAAGCTCGCAATAACCGCACAAAAGTTGTAGCAATTCCTTCTTCACTCTCTGCGGCACTCGGAATCACTGAGCCGGCAATTTTCGGTATTAACTTAAGATTCTTCAAGCCCATTATTGCAGGTATGATCGGCGGCACAATCGGCGCAATCTACGGAGCTTTCTCAGGAATCGGCGCGGCTGCTTACGGCGTTACAGGAATCCCCGGCTATTTGACAATTCAACAGCCTGTACAGTACTCAATTTTATTAGCAATTTCCGGCGGTATCGCGTTCGTTCTTTCTTGGATCATGTGGAAGGAAGAAGCCCCCGAAGTTGAGGCAGTCCCTGAAGCTGCACCCGTTGAATCTCAAGAAAAAGTTTTAGAGTTCGCTACTGTTATAACTTCTTCAGCCGGTGATATTGCACAGTGCACAGCAGGAAAAGTTATTCCCTATACAGAAATCCCTGATCCGACTTTTGCGGCTGGTACACTTGGCCAGGGCGTAGGGATTCAACCTGAAGAGGGATTTGTTTATGCTCCCATTGACGGCGAAATTTCTTCAGTTGCTGAGAGTAAACACGCAATCGGCATAAGCGGCGCAAATGATATGGAAGTATTAATCCATGTCGGAGTCGACACTGTAGAAATGAAAGGCGACGGATTCGAAGATTTCGTAAAAGAGGGCGACAAAGTCAAAAAGGGTCAAAAAATTATGAAGTTCGACCGCGAAAAAATTAAGGCAGCCGGACACCCTGATACAGTTGTTTTACTTCTCACGAACTCAGACGACTACGAAAACGTGAAAATCGGCGTTAATGCGTAATTATTATTAACAAGAAAATTTTTGAGTCCTCCTGATTTGAAAGAGTCAGGGGGATTTTTATTATGTCATGATAAAATAGGCTTACTATGTTTATTTACTCGAATTTGCTAGATTTATAAATTATGTGTGAAAATTTTAGTGCTGAATTCTTAACTAACAGCGAGGCGGCATTCACTGAAATAATGGACGCTTTGACCCGTGCAAATGAAAATATTAATCTTGAGTGTTTCATGATAAAAGATGACACGCTCGGACGCAATATAAGCAATATCTTAATGGAACGTGCAAGATCAGGCGTTAAAGTTAATGTAATATTCGACGCTGTAGGGAGCTGGAGACTCGGGGGAAATTTTATTCATAAATTAAAAGATTCAGGCGTGAATATATGCGTGTTTAACCCGTTTAGATTCAGCAAAAATTTTATTCACAGAGATCACAGGAAAATTATAACTATTGACGGCAAAACGGGATTTTTAGGCGGCTTAAATATCGGTGATGACTTTAAAAAATGGCGTGATACTCATTTAAAAATTTCAGGTCAGCCAGTAAAAGAACTCGAAAAAATTTTCTTTACCATATGGAATAACAATAATATAAATTCTCCTGTAAATGACTCGCCCGTCAAAATCCTAGCAAGCGATAACGACAAAAATTTTAGAGTCATTGCTGACAAATATATAAATATTATCTCAAACGCTAAAAAAAGAATCTGGATTACTACTCCTTATTTTATGCCTGATAAAAAATTTCTTGATTCACTCTTCAATGCCTCAAAACGTGGAGTCGATATTAAATTAATTATTCCCGCAAAATCTAATCATATTCTAGCGTCATGGGCTTCACATTCTTATATTGACTGCTTACTTGATAATAATATAAGAGTCTTCACTTACAATAATAAATTTATTCATGCAAAGACTCTTACTGCTGACTCGTTAATTGCCTCTGTAGGATCTGCTAATATAGATAGACTCAGCTTTGAAATAAATCACGAAGTCCAAGCGTTTATATATTCTCCTGAAATGTCGCAGAAACTCGAAAAAATTTTTATTGACGATTTAAATTCTTGTATAGAGCAATTACCGGCAAAACGCAAAAAAAGGCCAATCATGCAAAAATTTCAGGAAAAAATAGGGCATTTACTCGCTTCTATATTATAAAACTCGCTTATTTTGTAGAGCAGAACGCAAAAATTTACGTTTATTCTTGCCTATCTTGTGAAATATTTATCTATCTAGTTTTAAATTTTTATACAAGCAGCGAATTATCATGCAAAAATCCCGCCGGCAAATCCTGCACCCGTCAAGCATAATACAATCATTCCCGGAGCGCGTCCTATTAAGCACACTATAGAAAGAGGCAATAATTTTAATTTTGTCAATCCAGCAAGAAAACACACAGCATCATCCGGCAATGCAGGCAGCAAGAATATCATAAAAAATGTCATGTAACCGCCTTCATTTATGACCGAGTCAAAACGCTTTATAATTTTGTCAGGCACTATTAATCTTACAAGTTTAAAGCCTAATAATCTAGCTCCAGCCATCGCAAGAAAACTCCCGATAAATAATCCTAAAGTCGTCAAAAGCCACCCTTTCCAGAAACCGAATATAAAGCCTCCAGCAAATGCAGCAACTTGGCCGGGGATCGGCGCGATAATGACCTGTAAAACTTGCGCTAAAATAAATATCCATTCTGAGTCCGAACCTTTTGCAATTAACATTGATTTTAAAGCGTCAGGATTCTTCATGTAATATATAAAATTATCTTCCCACGATTTTATGATTTCTTCACTGACAAATAAAGGCAGCAACTGCAATAAAATCATAATTAGC
>CAJOEQ010000086.1 GCA_905233515.1 uncultured Synergistales bacterium | reverse complement strand
GCAAAAAATATTTTCACGCAAAGAGAGAGTCTCACATGAATAAAAATTTTTAAACTTGTATAACATATTTTATTATAATTTATACAATTATGCTGTAACGAAAAAATTAATCTGTAATAATACATTTACTACAAAAAATTTGATTTGAATTTTCGCGCAAATCCTTTATAGCCCACTCTGCAGCATAATTTATGAATGTTAAAGCACTCTTACCGCGTTCAGTTAGTGAATATTCGACTCTGGGCGGGATCTCGTTATATTGTTCTCTGTGAACGAGTCCGGAAGATTCAAGCTCCCTCAAAGATTGAGCAAGCATTAAATTTGTGATATTTCCGAGCCTGCGTTTTAACACGCTGTAACGTTTGGCCGAGTAATTATCACAAGAAAGTATGCAAATTATCGGTAATTTCCATTTTCCGCCGAAAGTATTAGCAAGGTGCTTTAATGGGCATAATTTATCATTGTCTGACATGTAAAAATAAATCTCCTTTCTTAAATAAATATATTTCGCGCGCCGAGTCCCGCACTCAAACACGCAAAAATTAGTACGTTTTCTATATCATACACGTAATACTATAATTCTAAAATTTGTTATATAAATTTCAAAGGGGGCAAAATTATAATGAAGATCAAAGCAGTAAAACTCTATAAAGACGGCTCATTTAATGAAGAGTTTCTTTTTGGTGGAGAAAACAAGAGCGATGGCCGCAAAAATGTAATGTATCCCGGCAGTCTGCAAAATTACGTGATTGACACGGGCAAAGAAATTATACTTGTTGATACGGGAATTCGCGCCTGAGACACCTTTTAAAGGCTACACGAAAATTAATGACTATATCCCCGCGCTTGAAGCAGCAGGTTACAAGCCTGAGCAAATTACAAAAATTTTAGTAACTCATAAGCACCCCGATCACACCGGCGAATTAAAAAGTTTTCCGCACGCAAAAATTTATATCGGCCCTGAAGATGCAGACGCGTTGAAATTGACCGGAGATAATATAATACGCTGCGAATACACCGACGGAGCTTATAAAAATTTTGAGCATTCCCAGAAAATAGCCGACGGAATTTATTTTATTAAGGCTCGTGGACATACTAACGGAAATAGTATTATTATTGTCGAGAATGACGGCAAATTTTACATGATTCACGGCGATGTTACTTACAATGACGCGGCACTGAAAGCTAATAAATTATCAGTAGTCTTTGAAGATTTAGCGGCTGCCCGTGATACTCTTAATAGAGTCCGAGAATTTATCAAGAATAACCCGACTATTTATTTATCGACTCATACGCCCGAAGGAATCGAAAATCTTGAGAAAGATTTAATCATGAAACTTGATTAATTAAATAAAAAAATGGAATTCGAGAAAGTTTTAACACATAGAGTCTAGTCTATACAGAAAATTATTAACGCGGCTTTATTAGCTCCGATAGTACATTTTCATAAATTGCACTTGAGTATTATTACAAATCGTGAAGCAATGAAACTAGCAGATGACGTAGCAGCAGAAATTTTTGCAAAACCTGACTCACCCATAAAAATGCCTCGTCCGTATTTATATAATGCTCCTGTCTGGATAATTTTATCGGGCAAAATCTATAACGAGAATGAGACCCCGCAAGCGCACTTAATGAATAATAATTTATTCTGGAATGTAGGCTCAATTATTGAGAATATGGAATTACAGGCTACAGAATAAGGTAAAGCCGGAATTTATACCAGTTTCATATGTAAAGTAAATTTTTATGTCAGACAAAGCAAAAATTTTAGAGGGCTTGCAAGTAATAGTAACAGATTTAGCACAGCAGGCAGACGGCCACGAATTACAATCAAGAATTTTCGCGGCTCAGGGATTCAGCAAACTAGCTGATAAGTACGCAGAACACGCAAAAGAAGAACGCGATTACGTCATAAAGTGTGCTGATAGGATTCTTGACTTAGGCGGAGAATTAAAACTTGAGAGCAAGAAAGAAAGTAAATTATTCTGTGATGCTGTTGAGTTCGTGAAATATGATTTACAGGTTTCAAAAGATGGACTCGCGTGGCTTGCTGGCTTAGTCGAGGAGTCAAGACTGGTACTATTCGCAAATGTAATTAATTTATCGCAAAAAATAGAAAAAATAGCCGGGAAGCCGTAAAAAGCATCCCGGTTTTATTATGTTTATTACTCAGTAAAAACTGTCTGTTCTGTTATGTCAGTCTGAAGAGCTTTTAACGCGCGTTCTACTAATTTACGGCGTAAAATTTTCTCTTCTTCCGGAGTCTTTGTAGGATCTCCCAGCGGGTGAGGAATTGCTATTGTCGGGACGATTCTATTTGCTCCTACAGTTTGAGAAATAGGCACGATTGTGCACATATGGACGACGGGTAATTTGCGCTCAATTTCTTTAACCATCGTTGCACCGCAACGAGTACAAGTGCCTCAGGTTGAAGTAAGAATTACAGCTGTAACTCCATCACGTACAAGACGATTTACTATTTCCGCGCCGAATTTTTTCGCATTAGCAACGCTCGTACCATTTCCGACGGTCGTATAAAATTTTGTGTGAAGTTTTCCGATAACGCCTTCACGTTCTAAATCTCTCATAACGTCAACGGGCAAAACTCTATCAGCGTCCTGATCTGCATAAGTAGCGTCATAACCTCCGTGAGCTGTGCAATGAGTCTCGCTTGTCAAGTCATTAACTCCCGTGATGTCATATTCACCGAATTTGCTTGCACTTGAGGCCTCAATATGATCTGGATTCCCCTTTGGACAAATTCCGCCGCTCGTAACAAGTGCGATAGTTGCGTGTGCTAAATCTTTGACTGCTGGCTGAGGGTCGACTCTGTCAAATACGGGCATTTTGTACTCAGTCTCAAAAGGTTCACCCTTCAATTTCGCGATAAACATATCAACGCAGCGTTCTGCGGCTAATTTCTCATAGAACATATTTTTACGGATTCCGCGTTCGATATAGCCCTCTTCTTCAGGTTTGCCGATTGATTCACCTTTTAAGAGTTTCAGCGCAAGTTTTGCCATTGCCGGAGCTGCTTTTCTCATTCCGATTGCACTATCAGGAGTCTCGACGATCCACGCAAATTTTTTGTACATTTCTACGCCGGGATTTTCGGGATACATGCCGCTGACTACTGGAATATTAAATTCTTTAGCAACTGCCGCGCACATAGCCCCGCAAGCTGTTCCATAACGTCCCGCGTTAAATGCAGGTCCCGCGATAAATGCGTCAGGCTCGTATTTACGAATCATGTCAAGAATCGTATTTGTTGCCTCGTCCATGTTTGACGCAAAATAAGAATCTCCGCAAATTACAGTAGCAACGATTTCAGCTTCACCCTTGAAAGCAGCTTTTAACGCCATGCCCGGGCCGACGATTCCTTCTCTGATTTCGGGCTTGTAGTCTGCTTTCTCTTCTCCGCCTATATTCGCGTAAAATTGATTGATATAGTGTATTACTTTAAAGGCCATTTCTCTCACCTCCTAAAAATTTTAAAGCGTGTAAGCTCCCAGTTTCGTATAACCGAGTTCACTTGTTGCGCCTGTTATTGCCTGTAATTCTACAGTGATTGTGCCGTCTTCAGCAAGTGAGCCGTTCCAACCGCCTGCAATTACGTTAGCTTCTTCAGCATAACCGATAACTTTTTGCATGGGCGGCAAAATAATAACCTCGTTTGCATTTCCAGCAGTAACGCAAGCATCACCCTCAGGACATGAGTCAGCAAGTGATTGACTCGCTCCGTCTTGGCCGGCGTATTCGTCAGTTAATAGTGCTGTCTTGATTCCGAGTCTTTCAGCTTTCCAGCAATTCATTATTAAATCTGCGTCAGGATTCCCGAATCCTTCTTCAGTTATGACGAGTCCGTCAAGTCCTAACATGCCGGCAATTTTTGTAGCATAACTTGAGCTCCTGCGTTTGTCAGCAAGAGTAACATTTTCATTTGTAACTATTACAGCGACAAAATTAAAATCTTTTCCATGACGCTTTAACATGTCGGCTATAACGGGATTATTTTGATGTGAGTACGTGCTATTTTTATCGCAGGCACTAACGCAATTTCCTGAAACTATAGCACCGTCCATGACTTCAAGAGGCGATATTACAGTCGGGAGAATTTTTTTAACGTCAACACCGTATAAATAAGTGTCATGCAATAAGCCTTGAGTCTGTAACATGTATAAATAGCCGACTTTGGGCAATTCCGGATAAGAATTCATTGCGTCGCGAATTTTAGCGAATTCATATGATTCTATTTTTTCAGGCTTGACATCTTTGCAGGCTTCAGCGAGATATTTTGCGGCTTTGAGTCCGGCTGTTCTGCATGCTTTCTCGTAATCGTGTTTATCCATATTAGGATCAGCAGGCTCAAGGACTAATACAACATTGCAAGTTTTAGAATAAGGCGTGTAATCTGCTCCGGGCCCTGACATGTCAATAATTCCCTCTTGGAATCTCACGAGCTTACCAGCTGTCAACACTGCACAGCCTGATAATACGAGCGTTTTTCCTTCTCC
This sequence comes from uncultured Synergistales bacterium, assembly GCA_905233515.1. GTDB lineage: Bacteria > Synergistota > Synergistia > Synergistales > Aminobacteriaceae > JAFUXM01. Next base: position 2,030 of record CAJOEQ010000086.1, on the reverse strand, counting down.
AACTGTCTCGACATCGCTGATCATTCCCGGAAATACTTGGCCTTTACCTTCTAGCTTAAATCGCGGTTCGATTACGTCTTTAACGGGCATAACTCGAACACTTTCGCCGGGTATAGCTAAATCTACGTCGAGATTTTTTCCTAGAAGCTCATCTTCTGAAATCAGCGCGAGTAATTCGGACTTGTTGACAGTTAAGACTCCATCAGCAAATCCCGTTTTGTCTCCAAATTTTAGGCTCTTTACGTTGAGTCTATGTAATTCGAGTTTCAACTATAAACCCTCCTTCTTAAATTAATAACAACGGAGCAGGCTTTAAACTTGATTCACGAGAAATCAAATTATACTGCTCTAAACTTTCTCTCATTAGCTCATAGTCGATAAAAGCATAATCAACGCGCTTTAATTCGTCGAGTTCGTGAATATTAATTAATTTGCAGGATTCATAAACGTGAACGGCGTTCTCAATGAGCGTGAGAGATTCCAAATCTACAAGGCCATTTTTGCGATTAATTATGACGGATCTAAATGGCTGATGATTAGGCCTGAGATTTCCGCACAAAGGATGAGTCAATAAAATGCTCCCTAAATGAATAAGACTTCTGACATGAATTAATACATCAAGAGCAGAGCCGTTAATAAATTCACGTGAAATTACTTTATCGCATAGGGAATTATTATTACTAATCAGCGTAAAATTTTTCATTATTGCCCTCCTCCTTTGAGTTAATTTTATTGAAATCTATAATGTAAAGTCAACGCAAGAAATACTAAATTTTGTTATTGTTATTGTGAAGAGTCTTAGAATTTTATCAGGTCAAGAAAAACTCAGGAGATTATTTATTTGCTCCTGAGTCATGAAAATTTTTTACTCGTCTATATCGTGATAGCCTGCGACTTGAATTTTTTTTGTGAGTGAAATATCTTCAACTTCTTGACGCTTATCACAAGGAAATTCACACGCAAGCCCGCAGCTTGATGATAATTTTCTAGGAACTGGAGCAATACGTGCGGGAATTCCTGACGCTCTGCAAGTTCTCTCAAACATTAAAGCAGCACTTGTAGTCTTGAATGTAGCTAAACAAGCCACGATTTATAAATACCCGTTCGCTTTCAATAATTCTGCGGCCTTAGTCATGTGTTTAGCTGGCATCTTTATAACTGGACCAGTACAGCCCATCGCGCTTTCTGCATAAATTCCGGCCTTCCATAAAACTTTTACGGCGTTGTCAATTTCTAATACGTCAATCCCGTGTAATTCGTCATCGGTCGGTTCTGCGGGAGGTGCTTTCACGTCTTCAGTCTGTGCCGCCTTAGGTGTGAGCGAGTCAATTTCTTCATCGAGTCCGGCTTTTCTTGCTGCGTTTAACTCTTCTGCAACTTTTTCGGGCAAATTTCCGGCTATAACACTGGCAGTAAAAGCAAGAGCATTAGCAATTACAGGAGCTCCCGACGCACGAGAAACAATCGAGACTACATTTTTCCAGCCCTCACCGCATGAAGGCCCATAGCCCCAGCCTGAAGCCTCATAGGATCCGCCGGTTGTGAATGATGAGAACATTTTTACAAGAACATTGCCCGTTAAAGTATCAGTTACGCAAATATCAACAGCTCCCGATAAAATATCATTTCCGCGTAAAACTGAGCCGCCATCCGCACGCGTTGAACTCCCGAACGTTATATTATAGCCGCGTTCTTTCATGTGAGTTAAAGCTCTAAAAACCGGCTGAGCTGTATCAACGTTAAGAATTCCCACTGTAGGATTATTTATTCCGAGAGATTTTGCGACCGCGATTCCGTAAATTGCATTGCGTAACATGGCCTCGCCTCTGACTGTTGAAGATGTTCCAGTTGTTGACGCTAGAATCATAGGGCGGCCTCGTCCGGGTGTGAAGACTCTGCCGATTGTTGTAACTCCTAAAGGAAATGGGAAGTGCATAGCAACAGCTCCGGGGATAATGCCTTCTTTCACGCAGGATTCTAATTTTGCGGGGATTTCTGACTCCTCACACTCTATATACTCTAAATCTTCA
>CAJOEQ010000085.1 GCA_905233515.1 uncultured Synergistales bacterium | reverse complement strand
GTAAACGTGAATAGTGCGACTCGTCCGCTGTCTCATGTCTTAGCAAATATCTATCAGCACCGGCTTCACGCAAAAATTTATAACTTTCTCGAGTCCTTTCTCCCATTGATAAAGTTATAGCGCAATCAGTATGACGTGATTTAATTTCGCGAATAATCCCGCCTAAAACTTTATCAGTGAAATATGAATCTTCTCCGCCCTGTAATACAAACGTTCTGAAGCCTAAATTATAGCCCTCATCAGCGCATGAAATAATCTCATCAGGAGTTAATCTATAACGTTCGCAAAAATTATTACTTTTCCTGATTCCGCAGTAAAAACAATCATTCTTGCAAATATTAGTAATCTCGATTAAGCCCCTGACGTAAATATGATTAGAATAAATTTTTTTCCTGACTTTTACGGCCAAATCGCGAGAAATTTTTATAGATTCCTCGTTTCTGTTTTCTATGAGTCTTTCATATTCAGAAAGAGTCAAAGAATGAGTCTCAGCCAGTTTATAAATTAATTCGCGCAAAATTAATTATCTTTCGAGAAAGCTGTTTTTACGCTGACTCCCTCGAGATTGCCGACTTTTCCTGATAATGCGGAGATTACATCTTGAGGCGCGTCAAGTGCAATGCTGATAATATTTATTTTCTTAGGACGATACGGCAGACCCATGCGGCCAATTATATAATCGCGGTATTCATGCAAGATATTATTTAATGTCTCAATTTTTGTAGTGTCTTCTACGATGATGCTCATAACGGCGACTCTTGTTTCCATATTAATAAATCCTCCCATAAAATTATTAAATCTATTTTACACGAATATAAAAATTTTTTCGCGATAATTAATAAATCTCATAGATTCACACGAAAACAAATATAAACTGGTAGAATATAATTTATTAATTCACTAGATTATAATTTATTTATATCTTTACTTAATGGAGGGAGAAATTTTTATCATGGTAAGCCTTAACAGTTACGACAAACTCGGGCAAAACGGACTCGCTTTAATGCAGAACTCGCTAAACACAGCAAATGCAGCAAGCGCAAAAGTTCTCGAGAGTGGAGCAGATCCCATGAGTATAGCAGAAGCCTCTATGGATTTGAGTCAAGCAAAAGTTCAAATGGCTATGGGAGCATTTCTCGTTAAGTCTCAAAATGAATTAATGGAGTCAGCTCTGCAAATTTTCGGAATAGGCACAAAGCACAGCGGGTTATATTAAATGCAGTCTCAGCAGGAAAGAATTTCACTCGTAAATGGCCGAATTCATACGCCGCTGAATACTGCAACAAATATTACTTTTGAGCATGGCCGAATTGTTTCGATTGATGATGACGCAAGCAGCCTAACAGGGAAAATAATAGACCTTCACGGGCGTACAGTATTGCCGGGATTCTGCGACTCAGGACTAAATTTTTTGTCATGGGCAGAAAGTCAGGAGCGTTTGAGTCTCGGCAGCGTCAAAAATGTTAAAGAATTCAGCGACTCACTCAAAGCCTACACAAATGCAAATCCTAAACCGTTAAGAGGCTGGTATATCGCTTATGACTTCCCGGAAAATATAATTATTTCACGTGATGAGCTTGACTCGATTGTCCCGTCAATGCCCTGCGCAATAATTACCCGTGCAAATAATCAGGCCGTATTAAATTCTCAAGCAATGAACGTTTTTAATATGCCGCAAAATAATGTCGAGCTTGACGAATTCACTCAGCATTTACCGGCATTGAGCGACGAAGATATTTTATATCTTGTGAAGACTTATGCGCCAAAAATTAACGCACTGGGAATTACTGAAATATGGATTAATTTTCACGACGAGGCAGAGAGACTCTGGGAAATTTTTTCGTCTCAAGCGTATTATATGCTCACATTTAGATTGCGTTGTAATTTCGGCTTTGATGAAGTAAACAGCTTGAATGAATTTCTCTCTACAGGACTGCGAACAGGGGACGGCCTCCCATTTTGTAAAGTCGGAGGGATTCTTATTCGCGGGCAGCTTGAACAGACTGAGCAAAACAAGATGATATATTCAGCTCATTTATCGGGCTGTCAGGTAATAAGCGACAATAATAAATCATGCGTCAATGCTTTAGAACGAGTAATTAAGCGAACTCGCAAAAATTCTCGGCATTTGATTCAAAATTTCAGCGGGAATATTTTAGACCGTATGAATTTATTAGGACTCGGCGGCATTGTCTCTCTGAATTCAGGCAATGAACAAGAAAATAATTATATTCATGAGGCATTTCAAAACGGGATAGTTATTTCTGCAAACAGCGGAGAAAATTTAATAGCTCCTGTAAAAATTATGAGTTCTCTAATATCGGGCGGCTTAAATACTGCTGAGGCTTTGAGCGTCTGCACGTGGGGAGCGTCATGGAACGGCGGAAATGAATCAAGGCGTGGAGAAATTGCGGTCGGAAATGACGCAGATTTTGTGATTCTTGAGCAAGACCCGTTTTTAGTCAGTCCTGAAGAAATTGCGGCAATTGATGTAACTATGACATTTTGCGCAGGTTGTGCTGTGTATAACTCAGGCGCAATATAAAAGCGTATTTAAATTATGAAAGGTGTTAATCTCATGAGCAATAATAAACGTTCAGCAGGAATTTTACTCCCTATAACTGCGCTTCCTTCGCAATATGGTATAGGAGATTTCGGCCCCGAAGCTGTGAAATTTGCTAAATTCCTTCACATGTCAGGGCAGTCAATGTGGCAGGTTTTGCCGCTCACAACAATAGATCCGGGCTGCGGAAATTCGCCCTATAGTCCGACAAGTGCATTTGCAGGAAATTATTTACTTGTTAGTCCTGATTTATTAGTCGAGCAGAATTTAATAACTCGTGAAAAATTGCATAAACTCGCAGCAAAATATGATTTCACAAAGACTCCCGAACACGTAGACTACGAACAGGCGCGGGAATTCAAAATCGAAGTCCTTAATGCTGCATACTCAGAATATGTGAAAGGCAATACGAGCGAATTTGAAAATTTCAGGCAAAAAACGGACTGGCTGGAAGGTTTTGCGCTGTTCAGCGTTATAAAATCAGCAAATAACGGGCTTGCTTGGTACGAATGGCCGGAAGATTTGAGACATAAAGACTCTAACACACTTAAAAAATTTAAATCTGAACATGAGAACGAGATTATTTTACAAGAATTCTATCAATTTATATTTTTTGAGCAGGCCAAGAATTTACGCAAGACTCTTAATGACTTAAAAATTGAATTAATCGGTGATATTCCTTTATATGTAACACGAGACTGCGCGGATGTCTGGCTATATCCTGAATATTTTAATCTTGACGAAGATTTGAATCCTGTAACAGTCGCAGGAGTTCCGCCGGATTATTTCAGCGAGACCGGGCAATTATGGGGCAATCCTACATATAAATGGGACTCACTAGAGAGACATAATTTTGACTGGTGGGTCAGGAGACTAAAAAATTTATTTGAAATTTTTGACCGAATCAGAATAGATCATTTCAGGGGGCTTGCTGCTTACTGGTCAGTGCCTTACGGTGAAGCTACTGCGAAAAATGGGCAATGGGTAGACGTTCCATATAAGAAATTTTTTGCTGTCCTGAAAAATAATTTTCCTGAAATGCCTTTCTGGGCTGAGAATTTAGGAATTATTACGCCTGATGTTGAGGAATTGCGGCGAGATTTGAATTTGCCGGGAATGCTCGTATTACATTTTGCGTTCGGGAATCCTTCTGATAATCCATATGCGCCTCATAATCATACAAGAATGAACGTAGTATATACGGGGACTCATGATAATAACACTTCTCGCGGATGGTTCGAGAATGACGCGACGGAAAACGAGATAAAAAATTTCTCGTCATATATTGGCCGAGATGTGCTAGACGGCTATATTTTTACTTCTGAAGTAACAAGAATCGCATTAAGTTCAGTAGCAGATATTGCAATTATACCTATGCAGGATTATTTAAGACTCGGTGCTGAAGCAAGAATTAACGTTCCTTCTACTCCTTCAGGTAATTGGGCGTGGCGAATGTTGAAAGACGCTATACCGGACGGACTTGCTGACAGAATCAGGGCGGCCTGCATTCTTTACGGGAGGGCTTAAACTATGAACGAATTAATAAGAATCAACGCAAATGACTCAGTAGCAGTTGCATTAAGAGCTTTGAAGACTGGCGAAAAAATACCTGTTGCAGGTGCAGATTTTGACGCTGAAGTTCTCGAAGATATACCGATGGGACATAAAATCGCGCTGAAGGACATTCACGAGGGAGAAAGCATTATTAAATACGGATTCCCGATCGGTGCGGCCAAGTGCGAAATAAAAAAGGGTCATCATGTTCACACTGAGAACGTGCACACTCTTTTAAGCGGCGCGCATGACTATGAATATCACCCGACTCACCCGAAATTAGAGAGCGCGGATCCTGAAACTTTTGACGGTTATATAAGATTTGACGGAAGAGTCGGAGTGCGTAATGAATTATGGATTATTCCAACTGTAGGCTGTGTAAATGATATAGCTTTGACTCTTGAACATGAGGCAAAAAAATTTATGGGCGGCAGTGTCGAAAATGTAAGAGCTTTTACTCATCCCTACGGCTGTTCACAAATGGCCGACGATCAGGAGAATACAAGAAAGATTTTAGCTGACTTAGCAACACACCCGAATGCAGGCGGAGTCTTAATGCTTGGTCTTGGCTGTGAGAATTCAGGAATCGACACGATAAAGCCTTACATGAAAAATTTTGACTCTGAGCGCGTGAAATTCTTAATCTCTCAAGACGTTCACGACGAAATAGAGTCAGGCATGAATATAATTCGCGGTCTAGTCGAAAAAATGAAGAGTGATTCGCGAGTTCCTTGTCCTGTATCTAAATTAATAGTCGGTCTCAAATGCGGCGGCAGTGATGGCTTATCAGGAATTACGGCGAATCCTACAATCGGTTATTTTTCTGATATGTTAGTTGCTCAAGGGGGCGCGACGATTTTAACAGAAGTCCCGGAAATGTTCGGAGCTGAGACAATTTTAATGAATCGCTGCAAAGATGAAGAGACTTACAAGAAAACAGTAAGTTTAATCAATATGCGGAATGCCAGTTTATGAGAATCCTTCACCGGGCAACAAAGCAGGCGGAATCACGACTCTTGAAGATAAGGCGTTAGGCTGTACACAAAAAAGCGGGTCAGCTCCTGTCAGTGATGTATTAAAGTATTCGGAAAAAGTTATAACTCAAGGCTTGAATTTGTTATCAGCTCCCGGAAATGATTTAGTTGCGTCGACTGCTTTGGCCTCATCAGGTGCTCAAATTGTATTATTCTCGACTGGAAGGGGGACTCCGTTTGGCTGTCCTGTTCCGACGGTGAAAATTTCTAGTAATTCAGACTTGGCCGAACGTAAAAGCAACTGGATAGATTTTAACGCAGGGACTCTTGTTCAGGGCGGGACTTTGCCGGAGAAAGCGCGAGAATTATTTGATTTCGTCAAGAGTGTAGCAAGCGGCAAAAAAACTCGCAATGAATTAAATAATTTCCAAGGCATGGCAATTTTTAAGACCGGAGCAACATTATAAATATAATATAAAATTTTTAAGGAGGAATTTATAAATGTCATTCATGGACAAAGATTTTTTGCTCAACACTGAGACAGCAAAGGCACTCTATCACGAGACGGCAGCAAAATGCCCGATCATCGACTATCACTGCCACAT
>CAJOEQ010000084.1 GCA_905233515.1 uncultured Synergistales bacterium | reverse complement strand
CCGCTGATTACGTTAAATGCGCTGGTCTTACCTGCACCGTTTGGACCGATTAAGCCGATGATTTGTCCGTGATTGATATTAAAGCTCAGGTCTTCAATCGCAGTGAGTCCCCCGAACTTTAGAGTCAAATTCTCAACTTCAAGAACTGCACCCGAGTATTTATTTTGTGATTCTTTGCGCTTGGCCTTGCTTTTCGGGAAGAATATATCCCATGAAAATTCACGCATTCCCATAATTCCTTCACGCCTGAAAATTATAACGACAATCAACAACAGCGAAAAAATTACCATTCTCATGCCGGGAATTCCGGGAATATGAAAATTTCCGATTGTGATAGGATTCTCAACGAAACGCAGCCACTCTAACATTGTAGTAACGAGAATTGAGCCTATTATTGAGCCTGTTATACTTCCGAGTCCTCCGACTACTATAATCATTAATATATTATAAGTCTGAGTTATCATAAACATTCGCGGGTCAATAGTCGTTATCAAATTGCCCATCAATGCACCGCCGAGTCCAGCTCCGAAACATCCAAGAGTGAAAGCTAAGACTCTGACTCTAAATGTATTAATTCCCATCATTCGGGCAGCAACTTCATCATCACGTACAGCGCGTAAGACTCCGCCGAAATTACTTTTTAGCATGCAAACTAGACAAAGTAAAACTATAGCTAAACAGCCCCAGCTCATAAATAAAGTAGTATATGCGGGAATACCTTTCAAGCCTAAAGATCCATTTGTCAACCTCGCTGAATTAGTAATTAATATTCTTATAATCTCGGCAAATCCCAGTGTAGCAATTCCCAAATAATCGCCGCCGAGTCTTAAAACAGGCAGCGCAACGAGCCACCCGAAAAACGCAGCAATCAATCCCGCTAAAATTATCGAGACTATAAAAGGAGCGTTTACATTCAACAGCCACGGGTAAATATCTTCTAAAATCCACATGGCTTCTTTCTGAGCAGGTGAGAGAACTAACAAAGCTGACACGTACGCACCTATTGCCATAAAACCGGCGTGGCCAAGTGAAAACATTCCTGTAATTCCGTAAATTAAATTAAGACTCAATGCTAATATTGCATTTATAGCGATTAGATTTAATATTCTCTGCCAATAGCCGTTCAATAATTCCGGTGCTTTATCGAGAAATAACGCAAATAATATTACACTTATTATAGTGAGTGATAAATTTCTTATCTTATGCATTATATTTTATCCTCCAATTTCTCGCCTAATAAGCCCGTCGGCCTGAATAATAATATCAAGATTAACAGCAGAAACGCAAAGGCATCTTTATATCCTGAAAGAGTAGGGAAGAATGCAACTGACATAATTTCAACGAATCCGAGAATTAGCCCGCCTATCATTGCGCCCGGTACTGATCCGATTCCGCCGAAAACTGCCGCGATAAATGCTTTAATTCCCGGAGTCATTCCCATAAAAGGCTCTACACGGGGATAACGTAAAGCCCACATTATGCCGGCCACTGCTGCCAAAGCTGAACCGAGTCCAAATGCAAGCGCGATTATTTTATTTACTGACACGCCCAGCATTCGAGTCGCCTCAATGTCAAACGAGATAGCACGCATAGCGAGTCCCGGTTTTGTCTTATATAACAGCCATAATAAAGCACCGACGAGAATAAACGCTACAACAGGAACTAGAATTCCCAGCGGAATAACTCGAACATCACCGGGCAAAATTATAGGAGTCATTAAAATTTTAGGCTGTACGACTGGGCGGGGCATTCCGGTAAATACTACTACGGCAAAATTTTCTATAAAGAATGATACTCCGATTGCGCTTATTAGTGCCGAGATTCGGGGAGCTTCCCTTAACGGTTTATAAGCTATTCTATCAACTAAGAGGCCGCATATAGTCGTCAAAATTATAGCAATTACTACACCTACAGCCCACGGAAGAGCATATACAATCGTAGCAAAATATACAAAATATGCACCTAACATGAAAATATCTCCGTGAGCAAAATTTATTAACCGCAAAATCCCGTATACCATCGTATAACCTACTGCAACGAGGCCATATAATGAACCTAGACTCAAAGCGTTAATAAAATGCTGCACAAATATATTCAGATTCAAATTTACACAACCTTTCACGCATGAATAAATAATAAAAAAATGGAGAAGGATATTTTTTACCCTTCCCCTTGAAAATTTGCAAATTAATTATAACAGGTTACAGGGCTTTATACTTCAGGCTTAACTATTCCGATAAATGTTTTCTTGCCGTCGCGAATCTCAACGATTCCCATGTCCTTTTCTGCGTCGTGAGTCGCGTTAATTGTCGTCATTCCTGTAACTGTCGGAAGGTCTTTCACGGTCTCGAGTGCATCACGGATTTTTGCGGGGTCAGTGCTTCCGGCTCTCTCGATTGCGTCCTTCAACATAATATAACAGTCATAACCGAGCGCGCAATTTACGTTAGGTGCTTTATCAGGGTGAATCTTGTTCCACTCTTCAGTAAAGGCCTTTGCTACTGGATTCATTTCAGGCATTGAAGGATCATAAGCAAATGTCGTGTGTAAGAAACCTTCTACAGCATCGCCGCCGAGTGTTACTATTTCGGGATTGTCCATTGCGTCGGCACCGATAAATCTAAAAGTAGCTCCGAGTTCTTTTGCCTGCTTTAAAACGATTGCACCCTCAGCAAAATATGCGGGTAAAAATACAACTTCAGGATTTGCCGCTATAAGTGATGTTAATTGCGCTGTAAAATCAGTGTCGCCGGTCTGATAATTCAAATTAGCAACGATTTCACCGCCCATTTTCTTGAATGAATCCCTGAAAAATTTTCCGAGCCCTACGCTGTAATCATTAGAAATGTCAATCAGAGTCGCCGCTCTCTTAGCACCTAAATTTTTAAATGCATAAGTCGCCGCACCTGCTCCCTGAAATGGGTCAATGAAACAAACTCGGAAATAAAATTTTTTCCCCTGAGTTACAAGCGGATTAGTGCATGAAGTCCCTATTACTGGGATCCCGGCTTTCTCGGCAACTTCTCCGCCTGCCATTGCTAGAGATGATCCATAAGTGCCGATTATTGCATTTACTTTGTCATTCTCGATTAAGCGTGTTACTGCATTTGCTGCCTCTACTTTGTCGGACTTATTATCGACTATAACAAGCTCCACTTTTTTGCCCGCTATTTCAGGAAATAACGAATGCGCTAATTGAGTCCCCTCAAGTTCTAATTGACCGCCAAAAGCATTTTGACCAGTCAAGCAATTAAATATACCGACTTTGATAATCTCATCGTCAGCAACCGCAGCACCGCAAATCATGCATACAAGCAATAACGCCGCTAAAATTTTACGCATAATAACAACTCCCTTATATAAATGAAAATATTTAAAAAATTATATCACGCATTATATTTACTTGCTGAATCACTTTTACAACTCCCGCCCGCTAAAAACTTTATGATATTATTATCGCAAATATTTATATTTAAGTCAGGAGGCTATATAATTTGCAGCAATTAACACGAACTAGAGTCCGTTATTCAGAGACTGACAAAATGGGAGTCGCCTATCACGCAAATTATTTTAACTGGTTCGAAATGGGACGGAGCGATTTATGCCGCGCAAATGGTAAAAGTTTCGCACTCTGGGAAGATGAGGGAATTTTATTACCAGTCGTTGAAGCTCATTGCAGATTTAAATCATCACTCTTTTATGAAGACGAAATTATAATCGAGACTACTATATCAAAACTTTCAAGAGTTAGCGTTACTTTTTCATGCAAAATCTTTAATGCGAGTTCTAATAAACTTGTCGCAGAAGGTTACACAAAACACGCTTTTACGTCAAAAGACGGCAAATTATTACGTGACGGCAACCCGTTAGAGTCATGGCTCAATGAATTATTAAGCAATCAAGAATAAAGAATAAATAAATAAATCCCTCCGGCCAAGTATGACCAGAGGGAATAAAATTTTTTGCATAAATATTAGCTTACTGGCTCTAACAGGCCATAACCGCTGCTCTTGCGTTTATAGACTACGTTAATTTCTCCCGTCTCTGCATTCTGGAACATAAAGAAAGCATGCCCTACTAGTTCCATTTGCATAATTGCCTCAGCTGTGTCCATCGGGTGAATCTGGACTTTTTTGACTTTGTCGATTACGGGCGTATTTGATTCAGGCTCTTGGACTTCTTCAACGCTGAAGGAAAAATCTTCACCTGCTCCGAGTTGTGCTCTGTCTTTGAGATAAGAATTATATTTCTTGATTCTGCGCTCGAGATTCTTTAAAGACTGATCAAATGCTTTTCTAGGTTCCTGCGCGTCCTCTTCTGCACGTAAAATAACCCCGTTTGCATTTGCTGTAGTCTCGACGTTAAAGCTGCCTTTGTGATGAGACACGACAATTTGACAGTTTAAAATTTTCTTGAAGAATTTTTCCATGCGAGAAATTTTCTTCTCCATATATTCCCTGAGCTTGTCATCGATTTCAGCTCCGCGCTGTACAAAGCGAATTTCCATGATTGCAGCACCTCCTGAAAATATTTGAGAATATTATATTACATTTTAAGCTGTAATGCCTGCATAAATAAATGATTCTAGCTCGTGTGAATCCATTTCACGCAAAATATAATTCCCGTTATCTATAGGCAATGCAAATTTTATGCTGTTATCATGAGCCTTTGAGGCCCGCATAATCTCTCGTGATATAATTTCTGCGTTCAAATCTCCCATATAAGAAAACGGCAATTTATTATATTTTAGGGCGTTTATAATTTTTGCTGATATATTCTCGCTGAAAATCTTTAATTTTGCACCGGCCTTAGCTGTTATTGCTGCTCCCTGAGAAATTGCTAAATCGTGAGTTATCCGCCCGCCTGAAAATCTCTCTATAGCGTTACCGATCGCGCGCGCTGTATTCTGAAATCTTTTATTTCCGGACTCGTCAAAACATTCTATGCGAAATTTTATACAAGCGTCAATTACTCTATCTATATTTACGCGCAAATCTGACTCATTCAGGAATAACCGCAAAATTTCACTGCCTGTCATTATGGCAATGCTGAGGGCTTCGGCGACTCCTGATTTATATTCATGTTCGGGAAGTGTTGAGAGACAATCAGGATCACAAAGAACTAGCGCAGGTTGATGAGTTATTCCGGCCATGTGATAGCCTGAAGTCAAATTTAAATCTGCACGGCCTCCGACTGA
>CAJOEQ010000083.1 GCA_905233515.1 uncultured Synergistales bacterium | reverse complement strand
TCGCGTTTTCATTTCGGGTTTGCGGGATGGACAAAAAAGGAAAAAATTTTATATTTTGCCGGAGTCCCTCATTTCGCAGAGCCTCACAAATGTATATCCTTGAGCTTTCAGGCCTTCTATTATTGCGGGAAGTGCTTTAACTGTATTAGGAACTCCCGAATGCATTAATATAATTGTGCCGGGTCTAGTACTCTTGAGAACTAAACGCGAAATCTCTTCAGCAGGCCGCCCCGTGTAATCTGCTGTGTTCAAGCTCCAAAGCCCTAAGCATAAATTCATACGCCGCATCGCATTGAAAATATTCATTGTGAACGAACCGCCCGGAGGCCGCAAAAATCTTGTTTTAGGAATGCCAAGAGACTCTAATACCTCATCACAGCGTTCAGCCTCGCGCATGATTTTCTCAACCCATAAACGAAATAATTTTGGGTGCGTGTAAGTATGATTTGCGAGTTCCTGACCTGATTTAGCAAGTTCTAGCGTTATATTTCCATAACGTTCGGCAAATTTTCCTACTACAAAAAATGTCGCGTGAACATCATAAGATTCAAGAACGCTGATAATTTCCTGCATTCCAGACTCGCGCGGGCCGTCATCAAATGTTAAGACAACTTCACGCACAAAAGGATCTCCCGCAGCAATTCCGTATTTGCTCCTTTCGTCTGAAAGCGTGCCATATTCAAGACAAACGAATAAAGCCAGACTCAGGAGCATTATTTTACGCAGCATATTAAATTATTTCTTGAACGGAGCTAATAAATCTTCGTCCCAGCCCACCGGCCTGAAGAATCCGCCGTAAAGTTTTGAGAGAGCTTCTTTCATTTCCGGACTCTGATAGGCTTTAACGACTTTGCTGTATAATTCGACTTTTGCGGGGTCAGCTAAATCTGAAGTCCTAGCAGCTATTAAATTCCAGTATTCGTGTTCACGTGCCTGATCTTCAAAAACTGCGTCGCTTGCCTTCAGTCCATAATCAAGAGCGTACGTGTCATTAATTACACCTGCCGCAATGTCGGGAAGTGCTGAAGGAATAGTATTCGCTGCGAGTTCCTGAATCGTGATTTTCACGTTATATTTCTCGATGTCTTCTTTTGCTGGGTTGAAGCCTGCATCTTTCTTTAACGTGATTAGTCCTGAAGTAGCTAAAACTTTTATAGCCCTGCCTCCATTTGTAGGATCATTCGGAATCGCTATAACGTCGCCGTCTTTGATCTCGTCTAATTTCTTTACTTTGATTGAATAGAGATTCAACGGCACAACAAAAGTATTTGCTATGTTCGTGAGTTTATAGCCGCGACTCTGTAATTCGTCGGCAAAATAAATCTGATGCTGGAAACCGTTTAAATCAATATCTCCGTCAGCAAGTGCCCTGTTAGGAGTTACATAATCGGTGAATTGAATCACTTCGAGTGTAATACCTTCTTTTGCAAGTAATTCTTTAGCAGGTGCCCACATCTCATCGTAAACACTGCCGGTAACGCCGAGCCTTACTACTTGATCAGCATATGCACTGAAAGCAAGAATCATAACAAGAACTAACGCCGCTAAAAATTTTTTTGTCATAATAAATAAACTTCCTTTCTGACTTAAAATAAAGTCTTGTATTAACACACGAGAAATTATATATCTCGATATGTTTATAATTAATGCGTATTTTTCCGCGCAAAAAATTCTCCGAGCCACTGAACTAGACTCACTCCTAAGACTAATACAATAACAGTAACCCAAGTAATATCTATCATGTTTCTATCATGACCGTAACGAATCGCGAAATCTCCCAGTCCTCCAGCTCCTACAGCTCCGGCCATTGCAGTTAAGCCAAGCAAGCTAATAGCCGTTATAGTAATTGCTCGGATTATGGGCGCAAGACTTTCACGCAAATAAACTCTAAAAATTACCTCGAACGGACTTGATCCCATTGATAAAGCCGCCTCAATTAGTCCCTTGTCAGTCTGAGCTAGTGCGCTTTCAATTTGTCGAGAAAAAAACGGAGTCGCTCCGAAAACTAAAGGCACTATAACGCCTCTCACATAAATAGCAGGCATTAAAGCTGTCAGCAATATAATAAATGGGATTGACCTAAATAAATTTATAATTTTGTCTAGAACTTGATAGACCGGACGATTTTCCATTATGCCGCCGGGCTTAGTAACTGTTAAGATTATGCCGAATATCAAGCCTAAGACATAACAAATACTGCCCGCCCATACTTCCATTAAAAGAGTATCTCCGCAGGCCTTCCAGAATTCCGGTAAACGGCGCATTAAATTAGGCAATAAATTATTAAGCTCCTGCATCTTGAATCACCTCGACACGTATATTTTTGCTTTTGTAGTAGTCAATTGCGCGATTAATTTTCTCGCGTTCACCGTTGAATATTACTACAGTCCCGCCTACCATTGAGCCGGCAACAATTTCAACATCAGCGAGAATTATATTTATCTCAATGTCAAAAGCTCGCGACGCATAAGAAATTAACGGCTCTGACACATCAGCATGAACATATACAAGACGCGCCATTAATTCGCCCGGTTTTAATTTGACCATAGGCGAGTCATCTCGTATTAAGGCCTCAATTTTTGACAAATTAGAAGTCGTACGCACAAAATTTTTAGTTACTTCATGCTGAGGATTTGAGAAAATTGTAAATACATCGCCGGACTCTATAATTCTGCCAGCGTCCATTACTGCGGCTTTTCGGCAAATATTCTTTACTACTTCCATTTCATGAGTAATTACTACGATTGTGAGGCCGAGCATTTTATTTAAATCCTTGAGTAATTGCAGAATTGATCCCGTTGTTTGAGGATCTAGCGCGCTTGTTGCCTCATCACATAATAAAATTTTCGGGTCATTTGCTAGGGCGCGGGCGATTGCGACTCGTTGTTTCTGACCTCCTGACAATTCCGACGGATAAGCGTTTTCTTTATCGGAAATTTCTACGAGCTTTAACAATGATTGAACGCGTTTTCTTACTTCATCGCGGGTCATGCCTTTTAACGGATAAGCTACATTTTGAAAGACTGTGCGGGACGGCATTAAATTAAATTGTTGGAAAATCATTCCGATTTTAGTACGAGCTTTGTAGAGATCATGAGGCTTTAATTCGGTCATTTCTACACCGTCGATTCTAACATGGCCGGAGTCAGGTCGTTCAAGCAAATTTATGCAGCGTACTAGAGTCGATTTTCCTGCACCTGAGAAGCCTATAATCCCGTAAATTTCGCCGTCGTTTATTGTGAGTGATACATCATTGACAGCGTGAATTGCTTTATTATTCTTGTCAGAATTAAAATTTTTAACAATATTTTCAAGCTCAATCAATTATAAATATTCCCTCCTAAAATAATATAAAAACGGGAAGCCGCTAATTTATTCACGTACTCCCCGCGATAAAATTTTATTTTCAGCGAACAGCACGGACTATGTGAGAATAATACATTCACACATCATGCCGTTAATAATAAATATAAATTCATTCGCAAAAAATTTTCCTGTTCTCATAATGCGAAAATTATAGCTTATATTCATTAAACGCGCAAAAAAATAGCGATGCCATTATGACACCGCTAAAAAAATTTTCTCATTCAAGATTTAGCCGATTTCAGCTATTAATTTTTCTACTGCCTCAACAGCATCTGCAGGGAGTTTATCAATTCCGCCGCGCTCGGTCTCTCTTGACTTGATAAAGTTTAATCTGTCTTGGAAGCGTTTTTTAAGCTGAGTGCGATACTCTTCATTGCTTAAATCTGCGTCAAAGCCGGGAATCTCCATTGTCTTAATGCCGCTCAATTTTCCAAACGGTACCCAGTTCGCTTTACCCTCGACGATTCTCTCGATTATCATCAAAGTATTTTCTTTGCCGACTGCTTTGCCCATGAAATTGCCGGTATTCAAAATGTAGCAGTCTACACCGTCAGAAATTAACTGCTTGAATCTCTCGTAATCCATTCCGAGCGGGTATGTTCTGAACGGGTTAGCATAGGGTTCACAAACTAATGCGTCAGGATCTACACCGGGTGCTAAGTTTTCCGCGCTTGTGCGTTTTGTTGCAAGAGTCGCGCCTAATACTGAAGCAAGCGAAGGGCCTTCAAGTTTCAAAACCGGCGGGAGTGTAGGATCTCTCATAAGCCAGAAAATAGCGTTAAGAGGCTCATCAATTCTGTCAACTCTGTTAGGCGACCACATACGTGATTTAATTGCGCGTCCGTTTCCGTTTCTAACGTCTTCAGTAACTGCGATTAATTTTCCGTCAGCGTCTTTCACACAGCCGCAATTCTGCAACGTAAGCAAGAATTTATTATCAGGGCAGCCGATCGGGTAATCTGCTACTTTGTCAAAATATGTCGGCTCTAAAGCAATTGCGTATTTATCTTTAACGTTTACTACAAATGCATCATCATGCAAGACCATAACGTCATATTTGCCGTCGTGTTTTGCGTGAGTAATCGTTGACTTCCCTGAGCCTGATAAACCGAATGCGGCCAAGACATATTTTTTGTTGCTGCCGTCTTTGAGTGTATATCTCTTGAGTCCGCCGTGGCATGAAGCGTAACCGTTTCTAGCTGCGATACCCCATGCAAGTGTAAGAGTACCTTTTTTCAATTCGCCGAAATATCGGAGTCCTAAAACTATCGCGCAGTTCTCTTCAGGTGAGAAGAAAGCAAGTCCGAGCGGGAAGTCAGGGTGCGACCAGTCGGGATCTGCTACAAAGAAAATATCTCCGTCATGATCTGAAATTCTGCGTGATTTCTCGTATCTGGGCTTGTAGGCTTCATTTGCGTACTGGAAATTAATCATCCAGTTATACAAATTATTCTCGTAACCTTCAGGCAAAATAATATGTGCGCTCGTCATAAAATCTTCGTCAAGTCCTACATATGCATCAGCTTGATATAATTTCTTGTAGCGCATGTTATAGACTGCCTCACGAATAATTTTGCAGTATTTAGCAACGTCTACATCAGGATAGCCTACTATTCTGCGGGCTGCTGCTGTACGTCCGAAAATTGCGCCGTCGTTGAATAATAATACATTTGCGTCCATCGGTAATTCCTGCTCAGTGGGCTTATAAACGGGCATTCCGGTTAATTCGATTGTGCCGGGTGAATTCTTTGCGAGATTATAGGCCTCTTTGAGATCTAAAACGTGATGAACGTTATTTCCGTAAAAAAGTGTTTCAATAGTCGTGCGTGGCTGTGCATGATATACTTTCTTGAAATTTTCAGGATCATAATATCCGATTGTTGACATGTAAAAAATTTTTCCCCTTTCTGATAAATAATTTCAGGTTTTCGCGCTAATTATAGCATTAATTGAGAATTTGCTTTGATTATTTATACGCTAAAATATTTTGTTATGTTATAATACTTGAAATCTAAAATATACTAAATTAGGAGGTTGACAGAATTGCAAAAATGTGCGTATAATTTCGCAGTTCGCAGTTCGCAGTTCGCAGTTCGCAGTTCGCAGTTCGCTAATATTATTCTCTAATCAAATCACGAAATCAGGGGCTTTAACATGGATGATATAGCGATATTGATTCCTTGTTATAATGAAGCACTCACCATCAAAAAAGTTATTCAGGACTGGCAGGCAGCTATACCCGAAGCAAAAATTTATGTCTATGATAATAACTCAACTGACAATACAAGCGAGATAGCTTTCGATGCCGGAGCAATAGTCAGGCGCGAACCCATGCAAGGAAAGGGCAACGTTATTCGCAGAATGTTTCAGGAAATTAACGCAAAAAGTTATATCATGATTGACGGCGATGATACTTACCCGGCTGATACAGGGCATAAAATGATTAATTTTGTCTTGAATGAAAATATTGATATGGTAATAGGCGACAGGACTGAGACTTATTCAGCGCAGAATAAAAGACTCTTTCACAATTTCGGAAATAATCTCGTGAAATCTCTAATTAATAAAATTTTCAACGCGAAAATTCATGACATAATGACCGGTTATAGAGCCTTGAGTTATCGCTTTGTGAAATCTTTTCCGGTTATATCGCAAGGTTTCGAGATTGAGACAGAAATGACCATTCACGCAGTCGATAAAAATATGAGCCTGAAAAATTTTCCGATTCAGTACAGAGACAGACCCGAGGGCAGCGTCTCAAAGTTAAGAACTATACCCGATGGAATTAAAGTTTTACGCACAATTTTTAATTTATTCTGCAATTATGAGCCGTTGAAATTTTTTAGCATTATAGCCGTGTTTCTTGCTGTATTGTCTATATTATTTTTCGTGCCTGTATTTAATGAGTACATGAAAACAGGACTTGTCGCGAGATTCCCGACTTTGATTGTTTGCGGATTTGGAATATTAGCGGCGATTAATTCATTTTTTGCGGGAGTCATTTTGCAGTCAATAAAATCACAGGAACGCCGGGAATTTGAATTCAGACTACAGCAAATTAATAACTGGCCTGTCATGAAAGGAGCAAATTATTATGACTAATCAGCAAAAAAAATTTTATTTCTTGGAAATCTTTATAGCTTTTCTTGTGTGTATAGCTATACATATTTTGCTGCATTTCACAGTATTTGATTTTAGCCGTGCACTTAGAATTTATCCTGATGAGTTAAGATATTATGACATTGCCAGAAGTATATTTAACGGTCATGGTTTGGAATTACGCGGCCTCCCTGCAACTTTTCAGAAAATAGGTTATTCTTTAGTTCTTGCTCCATTTTTTGCAATTAGTGATGTAGTATTGAGGCTCAAAATTATCGGAGTGGCAAATATAATTATTATAAGTCTCTCTGTTATATTCGCCGGCTTAATTGCTGGTGAGTTAAAACTTGGCCGCAAATCTTGTTTATTTCTCGTGATTATCACAGCAATATGGCCTGATATAATGTATTCAATGACTTATATGTCCGAGACTCTTTACTGGCCGTTATATTTATTATTTATTTATTTGTGGCTGGTGAATGAGCGTAAGAAATCTTATATACTTGCAATTTTTGAAGGCATTTTGTGTTATTATGCTTATCTCACTAAAGAAATCGCGCTTGCATTTATTCTTGCTGGTATAGCATACGAGATAATTTATCCGGTCATAAATAAATTTGTGATGAGCAGCAAAAATTTTTACGAGAGAAAGCGATTTTATTTATTACTGGCATTTATTGCGGCGTTCGGAGTTTGCTTTATTGCTATGAAATTGACGCTTTTTAGGGGACTCGGGAATTCTTATAATCAAATGGGAATAAGTGCGATTTTATCAGCGTATAACTTTGCTTATATGATTTACGCTATATTTTATTATATTGCAGCTATTTTTGTCGGAGCACTTA
>CAJOEQ010000082.1 GCA_905233515.1 uncultured Synergistales bacterium | reverse complement strand
TAAATCAGAAAATTTATATCCGGGTGAGTCGTTGATATAACTCAAATAATTTTGCAATGATTTCACCCTCTTTAATATTTTTGTCCCAGCCGTAAGCCTCACACACTTTTCACGAAAATTGCAGGTGATTATATAGCGGCCTCGTTGAGAATATGGCAAAAAGTAATAATATCTGACTGCCTGCTCATCTTGTCAAACCAGTATTTAACAAAATTTTTCATTTTATCCAAATCAATAAACGCCTCAATTTTTTATGCTAAAAAAAAATTTCCCTAAATCTTAACACAAAAATATAATATTAATTCATGAAATTATTAAATAATAGGCAAATATTGTTATTGACAATGATAAATAGGAATGTTATTTTAGCTTTAATCATGAAATGAGTTTTAGTTTAGTATCAAATTTGTGTATATTTGATTTATGATTTTATTTCTTAAATTATATACATTTTTTTGCGTGCTTAAATCTATTAATCATTTCGAAAAAATTATCTTTGTCGGGAAAAATCCGGCTAAATGAAAGCGAGGACTATTTTTATGAAAAAATTTTTTGTGTTTCTCTTACTTCTGGCCACCGTGGCCACAAGTTTTGTTGGTATTGCTGCGGCTAAAGATGTCAAGGATTTAAAGCTCGGCTTTATCTTGGGTAGCCGTGAACATGCTTTCTATCTTGAAATTGAAAAAGGTATTTTAGCAGCGGCCAAAGAAATGGGATTCACTGCAGTAGTTCTTGAGAGTGAACTTTCCGGCGCGTTGGCTACAGAACGTATTGAGAGCCTCGTAGTTGACGGAATGGATGCTATTTCACTTGCTTGTAACGAACCTGCAGCGTGTACTAATGCAATCGAGGCGGCAGATGCTGAGGGAGTCCCTATGTTCACATTTGACTGCACATCAGAGCTCACAAAAGTTATTAAATGTTTCGTCGGAACTGATAACTATCAGGGCGGAGTCGTCGGCGGTGAAGCTACAATCGCAGAATTAGACAGACTCGGACTCAAAGAGGGCGCAACAGTCGGAATTATCGGTTATCCTGAGCCTCAAAGCTGCATAGACCGTGAAAATGGCTGGATGAGCGTAATGAATGCTAACAAGGATAAATACAAATTAAATATTGTAAATATCGGAAATTATCAGGGACAAGCTGACATTGCACAAAACTTAATGAGCGACGCTTTAATCAGTTATCCCGATATGGCCGTCGTCTTCACAGTCGGAGATCCTGCGTGTATAGGTGCTCTTGCCGCAATAAAGGCCGCCGGTGCTACTACAAAGATGATCGGATTTGACGCTAACCCTGAAGCACATAAAGCAATCCTTGACCCAGTTGACGGTAAATACTGGTTCGCAGACGTAGCCCAGAATCCTAACAAAATCGGCTATACAATCGCTGAAGAAATGGTCAAATATTTGACTAAAGGATCAGTTGAGAAACCTGTAATACTGATTGCTCCGTATCTTGTTGACGCTTCAAATGCGGTCGCTCAGTAAATATAACTCGGTTATTCTGGAATAATTGAAGGTTGTTTGCCTCGCACCGAACATGAATTTACTACAAAAGGTACGGGGCAAATTTTTTAAGCAAATATAATTTAAAAGGGGTGAATCATGTGCAGCCTTGTTTACAAGCAATTCATATTTCAAAAGTTTTCCCGGGCGTTAAGGCACTAACTGACGTAACAATTGATTTTTATCCCGGTGAAGTTCACGCTCTAATGGGAGAAAATGGAGCTGGGAAGTCTACACTCATTAAAATTTTATCAGGCGTATATACTCCTACTGAAGGCAAAGTATTATTTAACGGAGAAGAACTTGATTTTAAGACTCCTCGTGATGCCTTAGATCATGGAATAGCCGTTATACATCAGGAATTAAGTATCGCAAAAGATTTAACGGTCGCTGAAAATGTTTTCTTAGGTGAAGAGAAAGTAAACGGAATTTTCCTCGATAATCGCAGCATGATTAATCGAACTCAAGAATTACTCTCTTACATGAAAATGGACGGGATTATTCATCCAAATGACGTAGCAAGAGACTTAACAGCCGCACAACAGCAAATGGTCGAGATCGCCCGAGTCATAAATAAAAACGCAAAAGTCGTTATCATGGACGAGCCGACATCTTCACTATCAGATCACGAAATCAACGCACTTTTTGAGCAAATTAGAGTATTAAAGAGTCAAAATGTAGCAGTGCTTTATATCAGTCATAGACTCAAGGAAATTTTTGAGATCTGCGACCGTGCTACAGTTTTACGTGATGGCTGCTTTGTTCGTACTGACAAAATTAGCGAAATCAGTGAACATGATTTAGTTGCCAGCATGGTAGGTCGAGAAATTCAGGACTATTTTGTTCACACTGAACACAAACGCGGTGAAGAAATGCTCAGAGTAGAGGGTCTTACTCGTAAGGGCGAATTTGAGAATGTTTCTTTTACTGCATATCGCGGCGAAATTCTAGGCATTTCCGGACTCGTTGGAGCTGGACGAACTGAGACAATGGAAACTATTTTCGGAGCTAGAATTCCCGACAGCGGTCAAGTTTTTGTTTCTGGTCAGCCTGTTCATTTTACCAGTCCTAAAGACGCTAT
This sequence comes from uncultured Synergistales bacterium, assembly GCA_905233515.1. Classification (GTDB taxonomy): domain Bacteria; phylum Synergistota; class Synergistia; order Synergistales; family Aminobacteriaceae; genus JAFUXM01. The sequence continues at coordinate 4,880 of CAJOEQ010000082.1, read as the reverse complement.
TGCGAAAAAAATCGGCATGGTAACCGAAGATAGACGCACGACGGGGCTTATGTTAAGCGCAATGGTAAAAGATAATTCCGTATTGCCGAGTTTAATTTATCACATGAAAAAATTCGGCTTTGCTGATGATAAATGGATCGACGAGGTCAGCAATGAATATAAAGAAAAATTGCGGGTAAAAACTCCGACGATTGAGACAATTATTAGAAATCTATCAGGCGGAAATCAACAAAAAGTAGTTCTAGCAAAATGGCTTATTGCTGAATCTCAAATATTAATTCTTGATGAGCCTACACGAGGAATCGACGTTAACGCAAAATCTGAGTTCTATACTCTCATGAATAATTTTGTAGATCAGGGCGGGACTATCATAATGGTATCTTCAGAATTACCGGAGATCTTAGGAGTCAGCGATAGAATTATAGTAATGTGTGAGGGACATGTTACAGGAGAATTAACCCGCGAAGAAGCAACCGAGACAAAAATTATGCAGCTGGCTAGCACTGTCAGCTCTAAGCAGAATTAAACGAGGTGAATTAAATGTCAGAGAATACTTTAAATAAAAACGCAGCAATGAAAAATTTTTTAATGCGAAATATGGTAGTTGTTATTTTAATTGCGCTTATTATCGGTTTCGGAGTCGGAACTTCAGGCAAATTTTTTAACATGGCAAATATTGTAAATTTAACTACTCAGATGGCAATAAATGCGATGTTATCAGCTGGACTCACGTATGTAATTATTTTAGGCGGTATTGATATTTCTGTCGGATCAGTCGCGGCACTTGCTGGAGTAATCAGTACAGAAATTGCTTTAATGTTCCCTCAAATGACTAACTGGGGATCAATTCCCGTTTTAATAATTCCCGCGATTTTAGTCGGAGTCATTTGCGGAAGTTTCACCGGCTTAATGATTAGTAGATTCAACGTTGTAGCTATGATTGCGACTCTGGCAATGTTGACGGCGGCTCGTGGTCTTTGCTTTATTTTCTCAGGCGGTACAGCAGTTTCGGGAATTCCTAAAGCATACAGCTTTATCGGTGCAGGCCGCTGGCTAGTTACTGAAGGGAAGGCTACGGGATGGATTCCAAATATAACAGTCTTTGTTATTATAATGGTCTTAATTATGCATATATTATTAAGCAGAACAGTATTTTGCCGTCATGTCTATGCAACAGGGAGCAATCGCCAAGTCGCTCACTTAGCAGGAATTAATACGAAAAATGTAATTTTCTGGGGTCACGTACTTTGCAGTGTTGCAGCTGCCTTAGCTGGAGTCTTGAATGCGTCTAAACTTGCTTCAGGTCAGCCCGCTGCTTGTGAAGGTTACGAAATGTACGCAATCGCGGCTACTGTCTTAGGAGGTACGAGTCTCACAGGCGGGAGCGGTTCAGTAGGTCGTGCTATGTTCGGAGTCGCTGTTATAGCAGTAATTAATAACGGTATGAATTTAATGCACGTTAATTCTTACTGGCAAAAAGTAGTCATCGGAGCAATTATTTTATTTGCTGTTATTCTCGACATGGCTCAGAAAAAAACAAAGAATTAAGGAGAAATATAATAAATGCATTGGTTTAGTGAAGGACGGGAATTTTACGCTCGCAAATGGTTTACAGGTATGCTCAAAGCTCACCCGGGACGCTGGGAATTATTTGACAGTCAGATTTCAAGCGCGACTCTATTTTCTTCGCATAAAGTTACAGATCGTGTTGCTGTCATTATAAGCAGCGGCGGATCAGATGGGCCGTGGTCTCCCGGTTTTGTCGGTGAAAATTTGGCCGATGCTGTTGTTGTGGGCGCACCGTTTACAGCACCTAATGCCTATGCAATTTATGAAGCCGCAAAAGCTCTTGACACCGGACGAGGAGTCATTTTACTTTATAATAATTTCATGGGCGATTATCTTAATAACGACATGGCCGAGGAATTATTACGCATTGAAGGACATAGAGCGATTCAAATTCCTGTACATGATGATATTGGCATGGCACGGGGAGAATCTCGCGAAAATCGCGGCGGTCGTTCAGGTATTGCGATAATGACTCGTATAGCTGCGAGTGCGTCAAGGGCTGGGCTTTCACTTGATGAGATAGCAAATTTGCTAAAGAAAGCTAATTCAAGAATGGCTACAATTTGCGTTAGTATCGACACGGAAAATAATATAGTAACATTCGGGCGCGGATTCTCTGATGAGCCGGGATTTAAAACCGGACAAATGGGAATGCGTGAGACTGCAGAAGAAACTATTAGACTTCTCACTGAAGATATTTCGCCGAAAACTGACGAGAAAATTTTATTAATGGTGAATCCCTTGAGACTGGCCGGCTATGATGAGGCTTATGTAATGGGCAATTATTTATATGATTCACTTAGCGCAAATTATAATATTCTGCGTATGAACGTGGGCGCATATATTCATATTCTTGACGGTTACGGATTCACTATAACACTTCTTAGTGCTGACTCAGAATTAAGACCGTATTTAGAAGGCGTTATAAATGGCGATGGATTCTCGATTTAATAAGGAGTAAAAATTATTATGAGATTTGCAGATACTACAGCTTTAAAAATAGCAATGATAGAGGCTTCACGAGCAATTATAGCAGCTGAACCGGAATTAACACGAGTTGACAGCGTTATAGGTGACGGCGATCACGGAATCGGACTTATCGAGCAATTATCAGAAAATAATTTTTCTACTCCATATGATTTATTTCACGCGGTCGGTTTATGTCTAGTGAAGTCAATGGGCGGCTCTTCAGGTGTATTATTCGGGACTCTTTTTATCAGCGGACTTGAAGAAATCAAAGATAAAGACTCCTTAAATGGCGTTGATATGGCTGCTTTTCTTTCAGGAGGGATTCAGGGTGTTATACGTCGAGGCCGCGCAAATCCCGGAGATAAAACAATGGTCGACGCTTTACTACCTGCAGAGTCAGAAATGAATTCAGCTCTAAAATCAACGGATGACCTCGGGCAAGTACTCAAAGCCGCCCATAAAGGTGCATTATCAGGAGTCGAATCAACTAAAAATATGGTATCTCGTCTAGGACGTTCGAAAAATTTTCGTGAGCAAGTTATAGGATGGCCTGATCCCGGCGCAATGTCAGTATCGATTTTATTAGGCGGTCTAGCAAATAGCTTATCACAAGATTAAAATATATGAAGGAATATTATTTTATGGCACTTGAAAAAGTAAGTACAATTTTGAAAATGGCCGATGCTGCTAATACGTCGGCGATTGGCTTTAACTGCAATGATTATACTATGGCATATTCAGTCGTTGCCGTTGCTGAAGAGTTAAACAAGCCCGCTATAGTTATGTTATATCCACCGGATAATTACGAGGGCAATTGCTGCGGATTAAAGGGTTTTGCTGAAACTGTTCACGAACTCGCAAGCAAAGTTAAAGTCCCGATCGGTCTACATCTTGATCACTGCAGTGATTTTGATTATATTCTCCGCGCTGTTCAGGCCGGTTTTACTTCAGTTATGTATGACGGCTCAATGCTCCCAGTCGAAGAAAATATTAAATTAACAAAAAGAGTCGTAGATGCTGCTCATGCGTTAGGTGCTGACGTTGAGGCAGAATTAGGCCATGTCGGTTTTGCAGCTAATCAGGATCAAGACGATAAAGATTTATACACTAAGCCGGAAGTTGCCGCCGCATTTTGTGAGCAGACCGGAGTCGATTCTGTTGCAGTCGCTATAGGAAGCGCGCACGGTGTTTATCTCACAACGCCGAAATTAGATTTAAAACGTTTGGACGCTATTAATGCAGCAACAAATACGCCTTTAGTCTTACACGGAGGCAGCGGGATTCCTCATGATCAGTTAGAAGAGGCTTTCAAACGTGGAATTAATAAATTTAACGTCGGGACTGAATATTTTAGACTTTATTATGACAGTTTACGCGAATATGCGGCAGAATTCGGCGATAAAGGAAATATGCAGAAAATTCCCAGCTATGTTCAGGAGCGTATGAAGGCATATTTACGTCAAAAATTACAGCTCAGCAAATTTTAATTCAAGCTATAAATAAATTTTTGGTCTCATTCATGCAATAATAGTGAGTGAGACAATTTTTTATATTTATAATAGCAAGAAAGAAGGTTTATTAAAAAATGGCAGAAATTATCACAATGGGTGAATTACTAGTTGAAATTATGAGACCGAGCGAAGATATACCGCTTTATAAGTCCGATTATTTTAGAGGCCCCTTCCCAAGCGGTGCACCGGGAATTTTCATAAGTACTGCGGCACGTTTAGGACATTCTACGGCAATTATCAGCGGAGTCGGACGAGATGATTTTGGCGAAAATATTTTGCAAAGACTCAAACTTGACGGCGTTGATATAACTAGAGTGCTTATATCTGATAAAGGCAATACGGGAATTGCTTTTGTTACTTATTTTGCGAACGGTGAAAGAAAATATTTATTTTACATGGATAATTCACCGTGTATTATGGCAAAAGCTCCGGAAAATATGACAGGCTTTGAAGATACAAAATTTATGCATGTAATGGGCTGTTCGTTGATGGCTGATATAAATTTTGCTGGAGAAATTCTAAAAACTGTCAACATGATGAGAGATAATGGCGTAAAAATTAGCTTTGATCCAAATGTAAGGCTTGAAATGTTACGCGATAAATCAGTATTAAATATGCTGCAGGAAGTCTTTAATAAATCTTCAATACTTATGCCGGGCGTGTCAGAATTAAAAATGTTTACAGGTGAAGAAGACATTAACACCGCAATCAAAAAAGTATTTGAGAATCCTACTCTAGAAATTTTAGTGTTAAAGAACGGCTCAAAGGGTTCAGAGATTTATACGAGAAAGGGACTCGAGGTCTCACAGCCGATCTATAAAGTTATACAGG
>CAJOEQ010000081.1:10955-15957 GCA_905233515.1 uncultured Synergistales bacterium | reverse complement strand
ATTTTCGCGCTTATCTTTCAAGAAATCTGCATATATTTCCCATCTGTAATCGTTTATACATTTTCCGTTATAGCGTTCAGGGATCTGATATATAGTTACTCCGCAGGATTTGATTTTCTCTATAGTTTTTGCTGACATATTAGCAACGAACATAACGCAATCGCAATTTTCAAAGCCTGCACGGACATAAGAGTTGAAGAACGGTGCAACATCTTCCCAAATATAAGTTGTAATTGCGCCGATTAATAAATTTTTTTTCATGAGCTTATGCCCCCTTGAGAGACTCAGACGGACAAAAAACTCCGAGTGAATTTACTTGTGAAAAGTTTTGCGAAATGATTAAAGCGTATAAATTACCGATAACCGATAACCGATTTTACTGACTAACATTTACTTTGTCAAGCCCTTTCTTGCTGAAAATATTTTATTTATGCAAGAATTATATCATGATATAAAAAATTTTCTCTCCTGAGATTAGCTCACAGAAGAGAAGGGACTCTAATAAGCTCCTGTACCTCGCAGGACTGCCCGAACTGTACGCAATAAAATTATAATATCAAGCCAAATCGACCAGTTATGAATATAATATAAATCGTAAGTTATTCGCTCATCATAATTCTTGACATCATTGCGGCCGCTGACCTGCCAAAATCCTGTCATGCCGGGCTTAACGTGAAAAATTTGCCGTGCTGTCTTATAACCGTAATATAATTTGATTTCTTTCTGAACAATCGGGCGGGGGCCGGTTAGACTCATTTCTCCGCGCAAAACGTTAAAAATTTGCGGTAATTCGTCAAGACTCGTGCGGCGTAAAAATTTCCCGAATTCAGTGACTCGCGGATCATTCTTGAATTTGAAAGCCTGCTGAAACTCATCGCGCAATTTCTCATCTCTCATCATTTCCTGTAAAACCTGCTCGGCATTTGGTATCATTGTGCGGAATTTATACAAGTAAAACGGCCTTAAGTTCCTTCCGACTCGTTTATGCTTAAATAAAATATTGCCTTTGTCTTCACGTTTTATTTTATAAGCTGAATAGATCATCAAAGGCGAAAAAAGAATTAACGCAGTAAAGCCCCCTATATAATCAACTATATTTTTTATGAAGCGATTTACAGGATTTAATAAGCCCTGTGAGGCCGATATAACGGGGAGTCCGTCAATATTTCGAATTTGTGCCGAATAAGTCGTAAGCATATACATATCAGGAATATATAAGACTCTTCGCACGTTCTCTTCTACAATGTTTAATATATCAGCTAGAGTCTTTCTTGATGCTGTAGGAATTGCTATTATTGCCTCATCTGCGTTAATTTGCGATTGAATTTGCTCAAAATCTTTTAATTTGCCGAGAACTGGCACGCCCGCAATAAAATTATCTTGTTTTGAGTCGTCATCGTCGAGAAATCCCAGAACTTTACGAGCTATGAAAGGCGACGAAATTATATTTTGTGCAAAAAGTTCACCGGCCTTACCAGCTCCGAGAATTATTACGTTTGTTTTGAGAAGTCCCAGAGCAAATAATACTCGTCTGAAAATATATCGAGCCGCTAAACTCACCGGAATAAATACAGCAATCCCGATAATTAGTGCAAGTAAAGACATTTTTATTTTGCTAGTATAGAGAAATAACACGCTCACAAGCAATATAGACAACCCCGAACGCAAAGCAGCTTTTATTTCGTCCCAGAATGTCCAAAGCCTGAAAAAATATAATGACTCAAACAAGAAAAATGCTGTCATTGTGCCAGTTAAGAAGGCTTTTACTTCAAAAGAAATTTTTATATCATACATAAATGAGAAAATGAGATTATATAAATATATATCAAGAATAATTTGTATTACTGAAAATATTACCCGTAAAAGAGAATAATTAAGGCGATGTGCGATGTGCGATGTGCGATGTGCGATTATACAAAATCATGAGAATCTTGTCAAGCTCCTTTCTTGTAAATTTTTATTATATTTCACGCGATAAAATAATTTCTTGAATTCTAACATATTTACTCGCAAAAAAATAATAAAATAATCCCTCCTGCAAATAATTCACAGAAGGGACGCATAAATTTTTTAATTTTTTCTCTACACTTTATACTGCATAACCGAATAAAGCAGGAAGCCACAAACTTATTGCAGGAATAAACGTTAGCAATAATAGTGTAATTAACATGCAAAGATAGAACGGGAGAGTAGCTTTTACGACTTTCTCCATCGGCAATTTTGCAACCGCTGAACCTATAAACAAGACCGAACCGACCGGAGGTGTTAATAAGCCTATACCGCAGTTAAGAATTACCATGATACCGAACTGAATCGCGCTGATTCCGATTGATTGTGCAACTGGTAATAAAATCGGCGTGGCTATTAAGATAATCGGTGCCATGTCCATAATACAGCCGAGAATTAATAAAATCGCATTCAGCATTAAAGCAATTATAATCGGGTTGTCTGATACACTCTTAATTAAATTTGCTGCTTTGAGTGGCACGTGCAAAGTCGTCAAGCAATAACCGAACGCCGCCGACGTTGAAATAAGAATTAAAACGATCGCAAGAGTCTCTATACAAGTGTCTAATGCCTTCCATACGCCTTTCCATGTTAAGCCGTGATAAATAAATACTGACACTATGAGAGAATATACAACTGCAATTGCTGCTGATTCAGTTGCTGTGAAGACTCCGCCGACGACTCCAACAACGACTATTAAGACCGCCGCTAATGCCCAGAAAGAAGACGCTAACTCCTTCAGGAAAAATGAAAAACTGAACGGCTTACCCTTTGGATAATTTCTCTTGACTGAAATAATATAAGATCCAATCATTAACGAGAGCGCAAGAATAGCTCCGGGAATATATCCGGCCATGAAAAGCGCACCTACTGAAATCCCGCTCGCTGTTGTAGCGTAAATTACCATGTTATGACTCGGAGGAACTAATAAGCCCTCACATGATGATGTAATAGTAACTGCTGTTGAGAAATCAGCGTCATAGCCCTGATCTACCATCATGGGAATCAAAATCGAACCGAGTGATGCCGTATCTGCTGAAGCCGAGCCGGAAATCCCCCCGAAAAAGTAAGACGCTACGATATTGACCATTGCAAGACCGCCGCGCATCCAGCCGACTAGGGAATTAGCAAGCGCAATTAACTTGTCAGAAATTCCCCCCGTGCCCATTAATACGCCCATTGTAATGAAAAATGGGACTGCCATTAAACTAAATGACCATATGCCTTTTACCATTTGCTGAGGAAGTGTAACAAGTGCCTGACCCTGCGAAATTAAACAAAATACTGTCGAGAGTCCAACAGCATAAGCAATCGGAAAACGCAATAAAATCATCGCAAAAAACGTTCCTAGTAATACTAATGTCGAAATATCTTCAGGACTCATTTTATTCACCTTCACCTGCTGTATCAAGAATTATTTGCTTTATTTCTTCATTTCTTGCGAAATCAAGAGCTGTCTGTCCGTTGTCGTTCTGGATATTAACATCAGCTCCAAAATCAATTAAGATTTTTACGACTTCGGGATTATCATTATAATAAGCTGCTTTCATTAGGGCTGTGTTGCCGAATTCGTCGCGCATATTAATGCGGATTTCCTGATCGCCCTCCTTCAGGAAAGTATAAATTACGTCTGCATTAGGATTCATTGCGGCCAAGTCTAAAGGAGTCCAGCCGTTATTATTCCTGTGATTTAATTCTGCACCTTGTCTTATCGGAATTCGCACGTCTTGAGGAGTCGAATGTTCATTTTTTACTGCTTTAAATAAATCGCTTGTAGGACTCGCATATGCACATGAAGCAATTACGAGAATCACAGCGAGTGAAAGAGTAAATTTCTTCATGTTTATAACCTCCTGTTATGCATTTACTTTTTCTTGAGGTACAAAAATTTCTTCAAGTCTCATAAAAATCTGCTCAAGCTCAAAAATTGCCATACTTCCGCCCGCAATGGGAATCGGCAAATACATCCAAACGCGGCTCAATGTCGGAATTGATTCATAACGTCCGAATCTTGCTAAAGGCGATTGACATACTTTAATGCCGTAAATAAGCATAATAATACCCAGTGCAAAGACTGCTATATCTGCTAATAAATCAAGAAATTTCACGAGTCCTTCAGGTAAATATTTATCAAATGCCGTCATTCTTATATGAGCACGGCGACGGATTGCAAGTGTAGCCGACAAAACCGCCATATATACCATAAATGTTAAGACCATTTGCTCACTCCACGCAGGATCTGGGATCCATTCGATATAACGACCTGCGACAGACATTGAAGTTATCACGATGTCAGCAATTAATAATAATTTGCAGATTAACATAACTAATTTATCCGTAATGTCATATAGCGGCCTTATTAATGAAATTGCTTTAAAGAATCCGCGCATAATTATTTATTCATTCCCTTCTGATAAATTAAATTACTATCATAAATAAACGGGAGAAATTTATTAACTCCTCCCGCTGAAAAATTCAAAGATTATTGCATGTCTACAATTTTCTTGTAGAGTTCGGCCTGACTTGCTGTATTTGCTTGAATAGTGGGCTGACATGCTTTTACCCATTCTGATTTGTCAGGAACGTCTACGATTGTTACGCCGTCTTTACGGAGAAGGTCTAATACTTTTGCTTCTTCACCGGCTGATAATTCAGCATTGAACGCCTGAGTCGCTTTTCCTGCTTCCATGAGCCAATTTCTCTGCTCGTCATTGAGTTTATTCCAGCCTGAGTCAGCGATAATAATCTGAATTGCTCCGAGTGTATGGCCGTCAAGTAATAAGTTCGGTGCAACTTCTGAGAATGCGTTAGATCTGTAATTTGCGATTGGCTGTTCGGCACCGTCAGTAACTCCGGTCTGTAATGCGCTGTAAAGCTCTGTATAAGTTACAACAGTGGGATTTGCGCCGAGATTGCTTACCATTCCGGTCATGACTGGGTCATCTGATACACGAATCTTTTTGCCCTTGAGATCGCTTAAGCCGCCGACTTTCTC
>CAJOEQ010000081.1:0-10834 GCA_905233515.1 uncultured Synergistales bacterium | reverse complement strand
AAAGTATAGGGAACTGATAATAACATAGCTTTCTGACAGCCATAACTTGTAAGGGCAAATGCTGAAATTCTTGACATGTCGATTGTGTCGCCGCCGCCGAGAATTCCGTCTAAAACTTGAGCTTCTGAACCGAGAACGCCGCCGGCCTGAATATCAATAATGATTTCACCCTTTGAGAGTTCTTCTACTTTGTTTTTGAAGAATGTTGCAGTCTGTCCGACGATTGAGTCAAGCGGGTTGACTTCTGCATAAACAAGAGTAACTTTTGCGGATGCTGCTCCGGCGAATACACAAGAAAGAACGAGCGCGAGTGCTAAAACTTTTTTCATTATAAATATTCCTCCCTATAAAATATCAATAAATTAGCCCTGATGATGAGCTAACATTACTGCCCCTGCGATTGATAATAATTTTGCTCTCGGTGAGTCTGCTCTGCTGGTTAATACAACTGGAGCTTTTGCACCGATAATTAATCCTGCTGTCTCACTGCCCTTAGCAAAGAAACTGATAGATTTTGCGAGCGCGTTACCTACTTCAATTTGAGGCACAAATAAAATATCTGCGTGACCTGCGACGGGTGATTTAATGTGCTTGATTTTCGCGGCTTCTTCATTGATTGCGTTATCAAGTGCTAAAGGCCCGTCAACGATACAATTTTTAATTTGTCCGCGTGCATTCATTTGTACGAGTGCTGTAGCGTCAAGAGTGCAAGGCATATCGGGATTTACCATCTCAACGGCTGCTAAACATGCTACTTTTGGAAGTTCGACTCCGAGTGAACGCGCAAAATTTACGGTATTCTGCACAATATCAGCCTTCATCTTTAAATCCGGGTACATGTTAAAAGCTCCATCAGCAATAAAAAGTATTCTGTCATAGCCCGGCACTGAATGGAAATAACAATGTGATATAGCATTCTTGCCGACTCTGAGTCCGACTTCCTTATTTAACATTCCGCGAAGGAAATGATCCGTGTGTAGCTGGCCTTTCATGTAAATATCTGCGCGGCCTTCTGATACTTCAGTAACTGCTACGATTCCGCATTTTGCCTCATTAGTTTCGGGGATAATGTGATAACTTGATTCACTTGCGCCCGCTTCAGCAATACACTCTTTGACTTTGTCGGGATTGCCTACAAGTGTAGCCTCAACGAGTCCCATTTTGCGAGCGTCCTCAATTGCTGAAATGAGTCCCGCGTCTTCTGCCATTGCTACAGAAATTCTTTTGCGGCCTTTATCAGCACATAATTTCGTAGCGTCTTCGATTAACTGTGATAATGATCGAATCTGTTCCATAAAGATAAATAACCTCCTGATAAAAATTTTTATAAATACTCCGGCTCAAATTCCGGAGGTGTTGCCGTTATTCAAGCCATCGATCTAAATTTTCCGCGTATAAGTCAGATATTTTGCGAGTAATTTTGCCAGGTCTGCCGTCTCCTAAAGTAATGCCGCCGACTTTTACGACTGGAACGACCATTTTTATACTACCTGTTATAAATGCCTCGGCTGCCTTCTCGCTTGCAAGTTCTGACCATAGCGGGCATCTTTCTTCTATTTTGATTCCTGCTGATTTTGCGAGTTCTAATGCGCCGTCCCTTGTCGTACCTTTCAAGACCCGCGATAATGGAGCTGTTACAATCGTCTCATCCTTCAGGACTAAATAAAAATTGCTGTGTCCTGCTTCTGTTATTTCACCGTTTGGACAATATAACACGTCGCTAGCTCCAGCCGGTAATTTGAACGTCATGCGATAATCTACACTTTTCACTGATGGATCATCACGTCCCAGCGGTACAGGCTCAAGAATTACACCTTTCTCAAAATCTTCAGGAGTTAAAAAATTTGCCTCATCGAATATAGCAAAAAATCGCGGTTCAGTAAAGCAATTTTTTTCTGAATCAAAATTATCTCCGCCCGTTAAAAATGTTCTGACTCTAACGTCATGGCCGATTTTCTTGATTCCTTCACGCACTATATTTTTCATAAATTCAACGTCGGGAATGTTTGCGATTCCTGAACTTTTCGCGCTGTTAACAAATCTTGTCATATGAGGAGTAAGCATTAAAGGCTTTAAATTATGTGATGCAAGAGCCTCAAAGACTCCGACTCCGCGCTGAATGATTAAATCTGAAATCGGTAATTTTGCGTCTTCAGGTTTAACAAATTTTCCGTCAATGTAGCATAAAAACATTTTTGCACAACCTTTCATAAAATTTATTTGTCCTTGGGAATTTCGCGAGGTCTTACAAACGGGTCAACTTCGCGTTTCTGCCCGAATGATACATCAGAATCGGGATAGGCATTTATCGAAATTGTTAAGCCTAAGCTGTCATTGCCCCCGAAAGTGCGTTCATTCTTATAGTGCAGATCCCAGAGCATACAATCAGTAACCCACTGAATACTATAAATCATCTTGTCAATCATTGACGCTTTTAGATCATAACTGCCCCTGACAGCAAGATAAATTTCACGTCCGACGGGGAATCTAACTTTTTGATGAATGCGCTCAAGATTATAATATTGATCCCAGTACATTGCACTTTCTCCCCATGAAAATTGCCTCTCGTAGCCCGTGCCTAATTCTAACGCACCGAGATTGTATTTTATGCCCGTAAAAATTCGTAACATTTCCATGTGCATACTATCTTTATCATAACGCCAAGCCTCAGCATTCAAATTAGAAAATAAAGTAGTCTCACCGATTGGATATTCAAAATAAGACTTCAGGCCAAGCCCGAATCTTGATACAGTGCTGCTTTTAGGGTAACCGTATATTAATTCTTTATAACTTCCATAAGCGGCATAAATTCTTGACCACGTATGAGTCGAACTCCTAAACCACGGCGCGTAAATGTAGAATTCAGGTTCACGGTCGACTCGGCCTTTGTATTGAGTAAATGCGTCTTTATTTTCTTCGACGTATTCATTATGACTCCATTTTAATTCAGCCTGCCAGCCGTTATAGTGATATATTAATGAGCCGTAGGGGTGCCAGAGTCTTTCTTGCCATAAATCATTCCAAGTGCGTTCGGCTCCGACTTTGATAGAAAATTTATCGCTTAATTCCTGTTCGATTTCAACACGATATTCCCAGCCTGATTTACGAGCCCATGAGACTCCCAGTGCTATTGAGCCAGTCTCCCAGCCTAACATGCTTGACATTCCGCCGCCTGATCCTTTAGTGTCGCTCCTTTGGAAATACGGCAAAAACGCATAACCGATCTCTCTTCGTTCTAGTCTCAAGACATAATCAAGCGGTGAAGTAAATAAATAAGTATTTCCTAAATAAACGCGCGGACGTTTTGCAATAATTCTTTTCCCGGGAACGAACGTGATAACTTTTGACTCAAGTCTATAATGCGGGTGATCTAAATTACAAGTCGTGATTTTTACATTATGCCAGCGCACAAAATAATCTTCAGGAGTCCCCCTCACGAGTCCGCGTTCCTGAGCAAGAGCCCACGGGATAACTTCTATATCTTCACCGTGAACGAAAAGAACTCCGCCGGAATCGCCGATTCCGACTTTAGTAGCTGCTCCAGTTAAGAGTCCTTCTTTAGTGTTCAAGTCATAATTTAATTGATCTCCGCGCAAGATTCTATTTTCCTGCTTTAATACAACTTTTTCACCGGGAAGGGGCATAGCTTGAATTTTTTGAGTATCTGCGTCGTATTCGATTCGTTCGGCCATTATTGAAGTGTCATTATATTGCAGGACTGCCCGGCCTTCTGCGAGTGCGTGCCCTGTCTCATCATTGAATGAAACTCTATCAGCATTTAACGTAACTTTGTCGGGAGCTGATTCGGTCTCAGGAGTTACAGAGGGCGAATCCTGCTCATCTTCAGCAGCATTTATTACTTCACAGCAAGAAAAAATTATCATGCAAATTATTAATACATTTCTAAAGGTTTTAGCCATTGGATTATTCCTCCCTGCTCTAATAATATCACGCCGCTTTCATCCATGCTCGCATTTGGAGTCTTCAGCATAAATTCATCGTCATAAATTGTAAATCCCTCAGGAAATGAGAAAGTATTATTTTTTTCCTGCCAGTTAAGGCGGGGACTCTCAAGATTCCAGACTCTTTGGCCGGTGTCAAGAGTTCCAAATAAACCGAGAAGACTCGCGGCCTTCTTTTCGTGATAATAAGAACCTTCACGCCCGAAAAAATACCACTCGCCGCCGGATTTTAACTCGCGCCTGATGTCAAGAGATTTCACGTTTATAATATCGTCTTCGCGGTCTAAATAGGGAATCTTTATACGCCACATGTCGCCGGAGATTTCACGGGAGAAATTTATATTTTCCATGACGATTCCGGGCAAATTCTCGAGACTCTCACGCAAAAAGTCTATATTTAGATTCATATCGCGCATAGCAAAACGAACTAAGACAACGAATCCGAGAAAGAAACTAGCTAATATAAGTTTTGTGAGTGAAAATTTCATTTGCTTAATTCTTCTAACCGTCTAAAAATTTCATTCTTGAATGTAAATAATAAACTTTTCATAAAAAATTTTACTCCTTTCACCATACTATTTTCCATGAAGACCCTTCGCGAATTACTCCCAGTGTGCGGCTCACGACGGATCTAAATATTAAAGTCTTCTGCACTGCGATAACTTTAGCGCGTTCTTCTCCTACCCAGTCAATATTAAAATCTCCCTTTAAAGCTGCTCTCATGTCAGACGCTTTTGCGGCCTCTTTAGCAAAATTATCACGTGAAATGACTTTTTTTGAGCTAGTACATAACATCTCATACATTTCTGAATATGAACCTATAGCCCATAAAGACAAAAATTTTCGTAAAACTGCCTCGCGACTCGCATAAGCACTACCAGTATTATTTATTTGCCGTGGATTATTATTATTTCGCGGCTTATTGTCCTGACTGGTATTATTATTGCGTCCTTGTATATTTCTCACAAAATCGGCCATATCGCTGGACTCTTCCTGAAAAATGGGCTTTATAGGTCTAGGAGGAATCGCGGGCGGAGTCGGCTTTTTCGGGGGCGTTGGCTTCTTTACTGGCTCACGTTTAGGAAGATTCACTACTACTAATTCAGGTTTATTTTCAGGTTCAAAGGGTGCAAAAGTAAATAATCTCTCATTGCGGCCCATTCCATTTAACGAGATTGAATAATTTTTCTGAATTTGTTTCGGGAAAAATACGAGTCCTTGAATTACTCCGCGTGAAGGATTCTCAAGTGATGCGTCAAATCGTGTAGGCTTGACTCTTTCACCTGAATCAAGAATTAATGCAATATTATCACGTACAGGATTTAAATCTACAGGCTTGACTCCGAATGAGTAAATACTCACTAAAAAAGTTTCTGACTTGTCAATTTGTAATTCAGAAATAAAATTTTCCTTGTATGATTCTTGCTGAGACTGGCTCAAACCTGCCCTAATTGCTTCAGCTTCAACCCATGGATTTATTAATTCTTCGGGATAATGAACTATCCAAACAAAACAATCTTGTCCCCAGTGAGTCGCCGTCCATCTTTCGAGAATTCTTATTGTGTCATTGAAAGGATCTGACGCGGCAAAAATTTTCTCAACGCAAAAAAAATTACTCGCAGCAATAATTATTACTACGAGTATAAATCTTGCATAATTAATTAACCGGCTGTTCTGGAGGTAATTGGAAATCTCCACCCTGATTTGCTCCTGCTCCTGAATATGTAGGCGTGCCGTATTGACTCCTGTTAAAGACATCACCTTTTATAATCGTATCTCTGTTAGGGTCATAATTTGACGGCATTGTTGAAAGATTTTCATTTTGAGGCGGTGCAGTGTTTATATTATTCGTGATAGTTGATTGCAGACTCGCCGGAATTGGATAAGCTGATACGGGTACATCGCCGGAAATCTGCACAAAAGTTACTGAACCTTCGGGGATTCTGATTGAATTTCCGCGAATAAATATACCTCCAACGAGTCCGACCGGCCCTAACAAAGCAGCTCCTGCAACACTTACAGCACCTGCTCCGACAAATCCGCCTTCCCCGCGATCTCCCACTCTGCGGGCTTCTTTTAGTGCTTGTTCTGACGCTTTACCGACAATAACAGGAGGACGCTGAGGGCCTAAAGGTTTTAACTCATTAAACATAAGCCTGACTTCTCCGGGAATTCCGAACATTCGCGGGCGTTTAACATCTCTTACTTCTGTAATTAATAGAGATCCAGCCGGCGCAACAAGGCAATTATTAACAATTAAATCATTTGTAAGTTCAAGCCTCACAAAGTCGCCGACTCTTGATTTAGCGGGGCTTAATTCGTCCATAAATCTGAATTTCATTACTGTATCACCGGGGATTACTACTCCTTGAGCAGATACAGGATCCATTAAGAGAGTCGCTAAAAGACTTTCAACGCGCATAACGAGCGGGCTTCCTGTGTTAGATGTCCCGTTTAAATTTGTCTCGAGTCTTTCAACACGTCTAACTGCGGATTCGGAGGCACTAATTTTTTTGTCGACTACCCATTCAGCGACTCCCAGTTTGAATAACATAGAAGGCTGCTCGGCTGTTCCTGTCTCTAAAAAATTCAAGATTGCCGCGTGACGTTCTGCCATTGTGCCGGGTAAACTACGACCAAATAAATCGCTCTCAACTTTTGAGAGTCTTTCAAGCAAGCCGCCTTGTGAAACATAACCGTAAATAATTGTCTCGATTTGCTGCATCATTTGCTGTGAAGAGCCGGAATTCTCATCAGGATCGGGGACTGCCTCAGACGCAAAACAAATTGACGACGCGAAAATTAATATTATTGCGATAAAAATTTTTATTGACTTCAAAATTTTATGCCTCCTTTTCTCCTTTTCTGATTCTCATGTAATTAACGCTTGCATTTATGAATCCATCAAATAACGGGTGCGGACGAATGGGACGAGATTTTAATTCGCCGTGAAACTGACCGCCTATGTACCAATTATGACCGGGCAATTCTACAATTTCGACTAAATTATGCTCTGTTAATCCGGCCTTCTCGAGTCTCTCACGATATGAATTATTGAACTCGTAACGGTGCCTGTGTCTCTCTGAAATTTTTAGCTGCCCATATGCCTCAGCCGCCTTTGTGCCTTCTATTAAGTCGCAGGGATAAGCTCCGAGCCTCATTGTGCCGCCTAAATCGCGTAAATTTTCCTGATCCTCCATTAAGTGAATAACAGGATGAGGAGTCGCGGGATTCATTTCTTTGCTATGTGCGTCAGGTAATTTGCAGACATTGCGCGCGAATTCTACGACCATCATTTGCATTCCTAAACAAATTCCGAATAAAGGCACGTTATTTTCACGGGCAAATTTTGCAGCTGCGATCATTCCTTCAACGCCTCGAACTCCGAAACCGCCGGGAATTAATATCCCATCAGCAAATTTCAAGATTTCCGCTGGATCTCCTGTCTCTAAATCTTCTGACTCAATCGAAACTATATTAACTCGGACATTGTGAGAAATTCCGCCGTGATGTAAGGCCTCTACAACGCTTAAATATGCGTCCTTATGCTGTACATATTTGCCGACTAAAGCAATATTAACCTGTTCAGGCGGGTTTATATATCTGTCGACGACTCTAGCCCAGTCGCTTAAGTCAGGCTCTGAGTCATGATTTAAGCCTAAATATTTCAGAATTAAATCGTCGAGTCCTTCTTTATGAAGAGCAATAGGCACGTTATAAATTGTCGCCTCGTCCCTTAATTCGATAACTGCTTCAGGCGGGACATCACAGAACAGAGCGATTTTATTTTTCATGCCTGTATCCATAGGGTGACTCGTGCGGCAAACTAAGACATTCGGCAAAATTCCTATACGGCGCAATTCTTGAACGCTGTGCTGAGTCGGTTTAGTCTTTAATTCCTTTGCTGCTTCCAAATATGGCACTAAAGTAACATGACAGTATACAACATTTTCACGGCCTACTCTGACTGCCATTTGCCTGATTGCTTCTAAAAAGGGCTGACCCTCAATATCTCCTACAGTTCCGCCGATTTCAACAATCAAGACATCAAGATTTTCAGCCGCATTGATTAATCTTTCTTGAATATCGTTCGTAATATGCGGTATAACTTGAACAGTTCCGCCGAGATAATCGCCGCGCCGTTCTTTCTTGATGACGCTTGAATAAATTTTCCCGGTCGTTATTGAGCTTTTTTCGCTTAGAGTCTCGTCTACAAATCTTTCATAGTGGCCTAAATCTAAATCCGTTTCTGCTCCGTCATCAGTTACAAAAACTTCTCCGTGCTGAAATGGATTCATAGTTCCTGCGTCGACGTTTAAATACGGGTCAACTTTCAAATTTGAGACTTTGAGTCCGCGTTTCTTTAAGAGAGTGCCTACAGAACCTGCTGTAATTCCCTTACCTAATGACGACACTACGCCGCCGGTGATAAATACAAATTTTGACATGTTATTTGCTCAGGTACTTAATCGGATTTACCGGGCTGTTACCGTTGCGCACTTCAAAGTGTAAATGCGGCCCCGTTGAACGTCCTGTAGTTCCGACTTTTGCCACTAGCTGACCTGATGAAATACTTGCTCCCTTTCCTGCTAGTAATGTGCTGCAATGAGCATATAATGTTGACTGGCCGTTAGAATGCTCGATTACGAGAACCTTCCCATAACCGCCCATCCAGCCAGAATAGACAACTTTGCCGCTTCCTGCTGCTTTAATAGGATCTCCCCTGCTCGCTTTAATGTCAATTCCAGTGTGAAAATCTCTGCGCCTTGTAATTGGGTGCTGCCTCCAACCGAATGGGCTGTTAATTCTTCCCATGATAGGCCATCTATAAGTCCCATTTTTGACAGCAACTTCACCGGGCTGGGGTTTAGGTGCTTGCTTGGCCGGAGTTTTTGAAGGTGGTGCAGGCTGTTTTTTCACTTCTGCGAGTTTCGGGGCTTCTCTGCGTTCGATTAAGCCGTCAGGTTTTGCACCGGGTAAAAATATCTCGTCGCCCGTTTTGAGTGAGGCAACATCTACATTTATATTTACCTGTTTTAATTTATTTATGCTGACTCCGTAACGCTTGCTGACTTCTTCGAGACTCTCACCTTTTTTCAGCACGTAAAAAATTCCGTCCTGATTGGGAATTCTCAATTTTGCGCCGGGTCTTAATCTTGCTGAAGTCTTAAAAGTGTTACTGCCTATGAGTGTATCAAGTTCTATATTTTGAGCGTTTGAGATTGACCATAAAGAGTCGCCGGGTGCAACTACATAATTTTTGACTTTGAGAGGCTCAATTTTTTCTTTTGTAGCAGCAATTCTCATTTGTCGGGTTCTTACTTCGTCTAAAGTTTCTTCTATTTTGCTTGGATCGTTAGGAATTAATAAGAGCTGATTTTCAGAGAGTCTATTTGCGTCCTTAAGTCCGTTTGCTCGTAAAATGTCCTGTGCGGTAATATTTCCATGAGCCATTGCTATATCTGAAAGAGTTTCGCCGTTCTTTACAACATGTTCGCGCCATATTGCGGCATTCTCGACTAAAATCGGCTGTTTTTGTGCTGGAGTCTCTGCTGGTGATTCTTCATTTATCGGGATTTCTTCGTCTTCGTCATCGTTTTCGGGCATTTTCGTGCCGTCCTCGTGAACACTTAATATAATGCTCTCATAGTCCGATAAATATTTAGGCAAGGGGCCTATTTCTTCATTCAAACTGTTTTGTGTATAGACATATAAATTATTATTCTTGGGAGTCTGTGAGCCTTCTAACTCTGTAACTTCAACTTTGATTAAATTTCCGGTTATAGTCGTCTCGCTGCTTTCACTGCCTCCCCATGCCGGGTTAATTTCCGGACCTGACGAAAAATTAAAGTGTCCAGCTGAAAACATCAGAAATGAAGCAAGCCCGAATGTTAGACACACAAAGAAACCGAAAGCCCAGCAAAATCCTAATGACACGCCTTTATTCTTTTTTTTACGGGAGCGATTTTTACTGTTTCTATAGCTTTCATAACTGTTATAGCCGTTATAATTCCTATTGTATTGCAAAGCCTCCCGTTGTCTGTCTAGATCTCTCAAAAAATATTCCTCCCGACCTGCCGCGCGCTTTTACTCAATCACGACATCTAAATTTTGATAGCATTGAATGTAAGCATTATAACATATGCAAATACCGTGAAAAATACTCAATACCCGCTAAAATTTTATTCACAAGTTTAACAATGCCGGCTATTATATCACAGTAAAAAATCTCTAAATCGGCGTAATTTCACATTCTTTCAGGAATTTATAAAATTTTATTCTGAAATTTTATGAGATTTCAAAGCTAAAAATTTTTTTCTGATTTAACTAACTCATAAAGAGCAAATATCGCAATCACTGAATTTTTTCGCATTTTATCAGCAGCGGGAATAAATAAGGCAATTTTTCACGCTAAAAATTTTTCTCTCACACTAATTAACTCGTGAAAGCCAACTATCACACTTACTGAAATATTTACGCATTTTATCAGCAGCGGGAATAAATAAGGCAATTTTTTCACAGCTAAAAATTTTTCTCTCATACTAATTAACTCATAAAGAGCAAATATCACATTCACTGCAATATTTTAGCGATTCTTCAGCAACAGGAATAAATAAAGCAAATTTTCATACTAAAAATTTTCTTGCAAATTATTTCGCTCATCATTGACCCATAAAGGCCAAAGTTTCCGGAGTTTATCTGATAATTTACGAGTCAGCTTGCTAGATTCTCCGGCTGAATTCACGCTGACTGAAATATTTTCGCAATTTATTAATGACGGGAAAAAGAAATCGCACTCACTCTGAGAATCTGCGACATTCACGGGAATATTCAGAGCCTTTGCAGAGTCATGAACGAGTCTATTTATTTCG
>CAJOEQ010000080.1:7784-9548 GCA_905233515.1 uncultured Synergistales bacterium | reverse complement strand
TTGTTATTATTTTTTACAAGTTCATGCTGCGGAATATCTATTTTGCATTCACTAGGCCATAAGTAATACCCCCCCTTATGCAAATTACTTATATCATAGTACTTATTTACTGCAGAATTAGACGCGTTCATAAGCACAAAGGGAGCTTCAGAACTAATTTGATGAGTGATAGAAAATTGACCTGATAGCGAGAAAAATCTTTCAGCTTTCAAGAAATGCGCAAATAACACAGCCGCATAACCGCCCGCAGAACTTCCGCAAGTTGTTATCTCGAGTCCTGCCGTTAAATCTTTTAAGAAATCCGCTGTCTTCTCAACAGTATTAATTCTTGAATTGATTCCGGTTATGTACCATTGTTTATAAATATCACGTATAAATATTATCAGCTCATAATATTTCATGATTCTTTTATCGTTCGCTAAATTATCCCATTCGTAGCGGTCATTTGTGATAATTTTTCCTGTGAATTCTGCTTCAGTGTTCGGGAAGTAAAGCCCATTTCCTGAACAAAATATAATCGCCCGTCCTGTTTTATTGCCAGTGCGAATAATTTTGTAGTTATCTTTTGCGTATTCATTTGCAAGAAGTTCGCTGTTATTCCATGGAAAAGGGAATTTAAAATTTTCTGAGTCTGTCATTGAATAAATTAACCCTCCTGATAAAATTTTACGGGGAATTGCTCCCCGTTCATTATATACTAATTGCCGAGATAAGCCGCTTTTATGTCTTTATCCTGTAATAAATCGCTGCTTTTGCCTTCTTTCAATAATCGCCCAGTCTGCAAAACATAAGCACGATGAGACAATAATAATGCCTGTCTTGCGTTCTGTTCGACAAGTAAAATGCTGACTCCCTGTTCATTGACTCGCCTTAACTCCTTAAAAATATCGCGTATTATAATCGGTGCGAGTCCAAGTGAAGGCTCATCAAGTAATAAAACTCTCGGACGTGCCATTAAAGCGCGGGCGATTGCTAACATTTGCTGTTCACCGCCTGAGAGAGTCCCCGCATATTGTGTTAATCTAGCTTTCAAGATCGGGAATAACGAGAAGACCCATTCATAATCATTAGCAATTTCGCTTTTATCTTTACGGGTAAATGCGCCGATTCTCAAATTTTCTGAAACAGTTAGACTCGCGAATACCCGCCGGCCTTCAGGAACTAAAGCGACTCCGCTCTGAACAATTTTATAATTTTTTGAAGATAACGGGTAACTATCGAGGAAAATATTTCCGCTTGAGATTTTTACCATTCCCATTATTGCATTCATGAGAGTAGATTTACCTGCTCCATTTGCGCCGATAACTGAGACTATTTCATTTTCCATTAATTTAATCGACACTCCCGCAAGTGCCTTAATTGCCCCGTAATTGACGCAAATATCTTTTGTCTCAAGTAACACTTTGCTCATCTTCATTCGCCCTCCTCCTCTTCAGTGCCGAGATACGCCGTTAATACTTCTTGATTGTTTTGTATTTCTTCGCCTGAACCTTCCGCAATTTTCGCGCCGAAATTCAAGCAAATTACATGAGGACAAATTTTCATAATTAAATCCATATGATGCTCTATTACTAAAGTAGTGAGCTTGAAATCTTTATGAATTCCCGTGATTAAGTCATTAAGCTCAAAAACTTCTTCGGGATTCATACCTGCTGCAGGCTCATCAAGTAATAACAAGCTCGGAGAAAGTGCCAACGCTCTAGCAATTTCTAGTCTTCTCTGCATTCCATATGGAAGAGTCCCCGCTGCCTGATTTGCTCTGTC
>CAJOEQ010000080.1:0-7699 GCA_905233515.1 uncultured Synergistales bacterium | reverse complement strand
CAATTAGTTTGAGTCATATTTCCTGAAAAAATTTCTTCTTTATAAGAATTTATATAACGATTCTGGGCAGCTGTCATCACGTTATCTAATACGCTTGAACGAGTAAATAATCTCAAATTCTGAAACGTTCTCGCAATTCCCAGTCTATTAATCTGATAGGCTTTCAACGGCGTTATATCTGATCCGTTAAAATATATTTTTCCTGCACTCGGAGTATATACGCCTGTTATTATATTAAAAATTGTAGTCTTTCCTGCTCCATTAGGCCCGATTATTCCTGTTAAAGAATTACTCTCAACTTTGAAGGACATATCATGAAGTGCTGCGATTCCTCCGAAAAACATATCTATATGAGAAAGTTCAAGCATTTATTTGCGCCCCCGTTTAAAAATTTTCAGTGAGAATAACTCCCAGATTTCGCGGCTGCCTAATAATCCCTCAGGCCTGAAGACCATTATTATAACGAGTAACAAGCCATAAATTAACATTCTGTACTGCGAAATATCCCTAAAATATTCCATTATTAGAGTTATAGCCGCTGATCCTAAAATTGTCCCGCTCATTGAGCCAAGACCGCCGAAAACTACAACAGCTGTTAATTCCGTTGATTTCATCATATCAAACATAGAAGGCTGAATAAAGCTCATATAACCGCCTAAGAGTGCCCCGGCAATCCCGCAATAAAAAGCTGACAATAATAATGCTTTCATTCTAGTATGAGGCGTATTAAATCCCATCAAAGATGCCGCCGCCGAGTCATCTCGTGAAGCTCTTAACTCACGCCCGAGTCTGCTGTCAAGAAAATTAAATGTTATAATCGCAAGTCCGATAAATATTATCACAGCGCAAATTCTTGTAGTATAAGGCTCAATACCCGGAAATCCGCGCGCCCCCCGTGTGAAAGACTGCCAATTTTCAAGAATTAATCTTATAGCCTCGCCGAGTCCTATTGAAGCAATTGCGTAATAATCGCCCGTCAATTTCAGAGTCGGAAGTCCTATCAGCCAAGCTATTAATATCGCGACGAGTCCTCCCGCAATTATCGCCGGAATCCAGTGAACGCCGTATCTTACTGTTAAAATCGCTGTCGTGTAAGCTCCCAGTGCCATATAAGCAGCATGACCAAGCGTAAAAATTCCTGTGAATCCCGTCAAAATACTGACTCCCATCGCAGCTATACAATTTATACACATTAAAATTATTATTCCTTCTTGATAGCCGCCCATAGGCCATAAAGCTAAAGCAAGCCCGATCAATATCAATAAAATATTTCTCTTCATGATTATATCTTCTCACTTACTGCCTTGCCGAAGAATCCAGCAGGACGAATCAATAACATTATAACTAGCAAAGAATAAACTACTAAGTCGCGCATTTGTGAACTTATAAATCCCGCCGTCAACATTTCAGCGAGTCCAAGTATCAAGCTCCCTACGACTGCACCGGGTAATGAGCCAAGACCGCCGATTACTGCCGCAATAAATGCCTTTGTAGTGATACTTCCTAATTGAGGATATAAGCTGTATCTGACAGATAAAAAAATGCCTCCGACTGCTGCGAGAATTCCCGCAACAAAGAATACAAGACTAATCAAGAAAGTAACATTTACTCCCATTAATCCCGCTGTACGAATATCACACGCCGCCGCACGAATTGCCAAACCCCAGCGAGTTTTATTCAAGAAAATTTGCAGCAAAGTCAAAAAAATTACTGCTGTTACAAGTGAAATAATATCGGACGAACTCAAAGTAATGCCGGCGATTTTAAATACTCCCGTAGGAAAAGTATTTTGCGGCAATGCTCTTATACGTCCTCCGACTGTTACAACAAATAAATTTTCTATTATTATATTTACTCCCATTGAGGCAATTAATAAATATAGAGTCGTAGTAGTTCGTTCACGAATAGGCTTATATGCGAGTCTCTCTGTAATAATAGCCGTGAGTCCTGAAGCAATTAACGCACCCAGCATTGAGACGGGCACGCTGTAACCCCATTGAGTCAGCAAGAAATAACAAGCATAGCCGCCGACCACTAAGAATCCGCCATGAGCAAAATTTGAGAATAACAAAATCGAATATACAAGCGAATAACCGACGGCAATTAAAGCGTAAACGCTCCCGAGTGAAAGCCCGTTAATTATTTGCTGTATGAACGTAGAAAATGTAAATTGCAAAATTTTTAACCCCTTTTTTGATTCATATAAAAACGCCAGCCCTGACGATTAAATCAAGACTGACGCGAAAAAAAATAATTGCGCAAGTGTAAAACTTTCTCACTATTCAGGACGAATCTTCGTGAAGAATAATGATTTTCTCTCTGTCTCGTCGCAGCGTAAAATGACTCCGTCTTTACCCGTCGGATTATGGAATTCGTCCATAGTCAATACACAGTGCATTAGCTTTAAATTTTTTGTCTGCTCAAGTGCATCGCGGATTTTTTCGGGATCTGTGCTGCCTGCTCTCTCTATAGCGTCCTTCAGCCAGTAAACACAATCATATGCCATTACAGCATTCATGAATTCTTGACACTCTGTTTTTGTCTCTTCGTAATATTTATCAAAGAAGCCTTTTAATGTCGGATCATATCTATCAACATGACTCACCCAGAAAGTATTGCGGAGTGTATTTCCTGAAATCTCCCACATGAAATCGCCGTAACCGTCGCCGCCTACTATGGGAAGTTCAATTCCAAGCTCACGAGCCTGTTTTACTGCTAAAGGTAATGACTTACCCATGAACGGGAATATTAACACGTCAGCGTCTGAGTCTTTCATGTTAGTTAACTGCGAACGGAAATCAACATCTTCACCCCTGAATCCCTCATCAGCTACGATTTTGCCGCCTGATTTCTCGAAACTCTTTATAAAGAATTCGCGCTGACCCTGTGAATAATCGCTTGATACGTCGTAAAGTATTGCTGCTTTCTTAGCGCGTAAATTCATATATGAGAATTGAGCCATGATTGCGCCCTGATAAGGATCTAAGAAGCAAATTCTAAAATTGTAGGGTCTCACTTTTCCGGACTCGTCAACTGTTACTAATGGATTTGTCGGCAATGTTCCTAAATGTGCAACATGTCCGCGATTAAATATAGGTGCCGCTGCAATGCATAGTCCTGAACCTGAAGGCCCGATTACTGCAACAACTTTGTCCTGTTCTACGAGTCTTCGTGCCGCGTTTACCATGTCTTCCTGTCTTGTTCGGCAGTCATACATAACGACTTCAAGAGGACGGCCAAGAACTCCACCGGCTGCGTTTATTTCAGCGATGGCAATTTTTATGCTCTCGACTTCAGCAACACCATAGGCCGCAAAATCTCCTGTTACTGTTGCGATCTCTCCGATTTTAATAGGCTCGGCACCGAATGCAGGTATAGCTAATAACGAAATTGCAAGAAGTGTTAATAAAAATTTCCTCATGATTGACGATTCACCTCGTGTAAAATTTTTTATGAATCATAGCACAGTAATAAAATTTTTTCAGCGTTTTATCACGTTAAAGCAAATAAAAAGAGTCAGAGATTTATTTATTCCCTGACTCAAATATTTATGATTCAAAAATTTATGATTTCAAAGTTTCTCCCTCAGTCGCAGCTACTACAGCACACACAGCAGTATCGCCGATTACATTCAAGCAAGTACGAGCCGAGTCAAGAATTACATCTATACCAGCTACGAGCGCAATTCCTTCAATTGGAAGTCCTACACTTGTTAATACCATTGTAAGCATTATCAAGCCCGCGCCTGGGACTCCTGCCGTACCTATTGAAGCAAGAGTCGCAGTTACTACGATTCCTATTTGCATACTCAGAGTCATCGGCACATTAAACGCCTGAGCAACGAAAAGCGCGCAAACTCCTTGATATAACGCCGTCCCGTCCATATTTATAGTAGCTCCTAAAGGCAAAACGAACGAGCTTACACCTTCAGAGATTCCGAATTCGTCACGGACATTAGCAAGCGTTACAGGAAGAGTCCCCGAACTTGAACGAGTAACAAATGCCGTGATTGCTGCCTCGTCGATTCCCTTAAAAAACCATTTCGGTGAACGTCTGCAAATAACTGTAATCATTCCGGAATAAACTATTAACGCGTGAATTATACAGCCGATAAAGACCGCCGCAATGACTTTCACGAACGGTGCAAGAATAGCAATTCCAAATTTAGCAGCTGTTACAGTTATTAAAGCAAATACACCGTAAGGCGCAACGTTCATTACAATATGAGTAACTTTATACATGACTTCTGCGATACTCTCAAAGAAATCTGCTATTTTCCGGCCGCGTTCACCTGCTAAGATACAAGCTACCCCGAAGAACAGCGCGAAAACTATAATTTGCAGCATGTTAGCATTTACCATTGAAGCTATAGGATTTGTCGGGAATATATCAAGAATTACGTCAACAAGAGGCTTTGCGGCCTTAGATGTCGCTTGAATATCTCCGGGAATGTTCATTCCGACTCCGGGATTAAATAAATTTCCACATGCAAGACCGATTATTATAGCAACCGCCGTTGTGAGCAAATACAAAACAAGAGTCTTTATTCCTATGCGGCCAAGTTTATGAATATCTCCGACTGAAGCAGCACCGGCAACAAGTGAAGAGAATACTAACGGCACTATCAGCATCATCAATAACCGCAGGAAAATTTTCCCGACGAGATCAATAAACGGAATAACATAGACGCTCAAAATTTCAGAGTTTGGAACAGTCGGACCGATTGCAAAGCCGAATATTATTCCTAACACAAAACCGATAGAAATTTTCACTAATAATGATACGCGTTTCATGTTTATAGCCTCCTTATTAAATGTTACAAAAATTTTTTAAATATTATAGCTTAAGACGAACTCACATAAAATATTTTGATATAATTCTTAACTAAGAGGGGCTCGTTATGAGGTTCACGGCTCATTGATAGAAAAGCGAGAGTCCACCGTGAGAAAGTCTGGTGCAGAAATTTGACGCAGAAACATAAGAAACAAAGCAGCAAACGCTCTAGACGAAAACAGCGGCGCGACTTGATCCGCATAATTAAGTCAATCGCCGCAGTTCTTCACTGGTTCGTTAGCTTTACCCTTCTAGCTTTAACGCTATGGGAGAAGCTCTTCAGCTAGTAATGAGCGTTTTAATTCTACAAATAGGGCACAACTCCCCTCAATGTTGTCCCTATTTTATCACATAATTCACACGAAAATTTTTATTCACTAAAATTAATTCATGAATTCTAAATTAATTCATGAATTCTGCTAATGCTAAAAATTTTATGAGCTAATATAATTATTCACATCACAAATTTATATATATTTTTAAGGAGGCAAATTTTATCGTGAAAAAATTTATACTTGTATTCGCGCTTGTAATTGCATTATTCAGCGTTGCATTTGCTGAAGACGCAAAATTTCATATCGGAGTCGTAACCGGTACAGTTTCACAGAGTGAGGACGACTTACGCGGCGCAGAGTTAATGATTCAGAAATACGGCGATGCGTCAAAAGGCGGAATGATTACGCATATTACTTATCCTGATAACTTCCCTTCAGAGCAAGAAACAGTAATAGCTCAAATCGTAGGACTTGCTGACGATCCATTAATGAAAGTTATCGTCGTAAATCAGGCAGTCCCCGGAACAGCTGAAGCCTTCAGAAGAATCCGCGAGAAATACGGCGACAAGATTTTATTACTTGCTGGCGAACCTCACGAAGATCCCGGCGTAATTTGTGAAGCTGCGAGCATTGCGACTCACACTGATCATATCGGGCGCGGTTATACTATTCCTTTAGGTGCGCAGAAAATGGGAGCAAAAACTTTTGTACATATTTCATTCCCTCGTCATATGAGCTATGAGACTTTAGGACTCAGACGCGCAATTATGGAAGAAGCCTGCAAAGATTTAGGAATCAAATTTGTATTTGAGACAGCCCCAGACCCAACAAGTGACGTAGGTATGGCCGGAGCTCAGCAATATATTCTTGAGAACATGCCCGCATGGATCGAGAAATACGGCAAAGACGCAGCATTTTTCTGCACGAACGACGGACACACTGAGCCTCTATTACGTCAAGTTGCTGCACTGGGCGGCTATTTCGTAGAAGCTGATTTGCCTTCACCTGTTATGGGTTATCCCGGAGCTCTCGGAATCGATTTATCGAAGGAACAGGGCGATTGGCCGGCAATCCTGAAAAAAGTAGAAGACGCTGTAGTAAAAGCAGGCGGCGGCGGCAGAATGGGCACATGGGCTTATTCATGGGGATATACTACAACGGCGGCACTCGTTGAATACGGCAAAAGATATGTAGAAGGCACATTTACAAATAAACTCGGCTCGGCTCAAGCATTGCGCGAAATGAGAACAGCTTATGACGAATTCTGCCCGGGTGCTCACTGGGGAGCAAGTTATTTCACTGATGCAGTAACAGGCGTTAAGAACACTAAATTTATTTTATTGCGTCAAGATACTTACGTACTCGGCGGGACTTTCTTAGGGCTTGCAGATGTTGAGATTCCGGAAAAATATTTCAAGATTCGCATGACTCCCGTAACAGAGTAAAAATTTTTCGCAATTATTTAATCTCGATAATTCACGGGGAGTGCAAATTCAAGCATTCCCCTTTTATAATATGTAAACAGGAGGCGATTTTATTTGTCAGATAATAATACAAGCTCATTGCTTAGACTTGAGCACATAGGCAAAGAATATTACGGCAATCGTGTTTTGTCTGATATATCGTTCAGCATTGACTCAGGTGAAATAATAGGCCTTGTCGGTGAAAACGGTGCAGGGAAGTCGACACTATTAAATATTTTATTCGGAATGCCCGTAATATCTTCAACAGGAGGCTACGAGGGCGATTTATTTCTTGACGGTAAACGAGTTAATTTCACTTCACCAAATCAGGCACTCGCAGCAGGTATCGGAATGGTACATCAAGAATTTTCACTAATTCCGGGATTCACAGCAACTGAAAATATTTTATTGAATCGCGAAGTCTTGAATCCTTCATTAATTAATTATGTATTCAGTGATAGAGTCTCGACTCTTGATCGTGAAGCAATGCATAATCGTGCAAATGCTGCTATTCATACACTCGGAGTAAATATTAATCCTGACATGATAGTAAGTGAAATGCCAGTAGGTTATAAGCAATTTATTGAGATTGCCCGCGAAATTGACAGGAAAAACACGAGATTATTATTTCTTGATGAGCCGACCGCAGTATTAACTGAGACTGAAGCCGAGATTTTATTAACTGCTCTGAAGAAATTAGCGCGTTCAGGAATTGCAATAGTATTTATTTCACACAGACTGCATGAAGTCAAAGATTTATGTCATAGGATTCTAGTTTTACGCGACGGGAAATTAATCACTGATAAATCAAGTGAAGAGCTTTCAACAAGAGAAATTGCGTCGTTAATGGTAGGTCGTGAAAGCAGTCGCCCCGTTGAGATTCCCGAAATTCCCGACGAGCCAGTTACGCCCGATGACGTAAACGAGACTCTGAATCCCACTAAGAAGAAGAAAAAAATTAAACCCGCTCTCAAAGTAGATCATTTATGGGTAGACATGCCCGGCGAAACTGTCAGGGACGTATCATTTGAAGTCAAAAAGGGGGAAATTTTCGGTATTGGCGGACTCGCGGGTCATGGCAAATTAGGAATTCCAAACGGTATTATGGGACTCTATCCTGCTGGCGGA
>CAJOEQ010000079.1:747-9037 GCA_905233515.1 uncultured Synergistales bacterium | reverse complement strand
ATTTCTGTAGTTCGTCTTGCTCCAGCCGCGCCGCGATCAAAAATGTGATTATTTGCCAGAGTCAATAAATCAATTTCTAAATAATTTTTCAGAGTGTCAGCAAGTGAGTCAGGCGTGTTAAACATTGGATACCCTGAATAATTTAATTTTTTTGTCTTACCTGCAAAAGTAGTCTCAAGATTGCCCACTAAGAACGAGTCAACTAATAACGGCCTTATTCTCCTAAATTGCGGCGAAAAATCATAAGTCCCAGCAAGTGATTTATTTTTGCCTTTATAGCGTGCTGCTTCGAGCTGCTGTTTATGTGCCATTATGTCGCCTATAAATAAGAATCTCGCTCTAGTTACTGACTCAGCACATGAGGCAGTCAATAATATTATTAATAAAGCAAACGTCAAAAATTTCTGTCTCATGAATATAATAATCTCCTTCAGGGAAAAATTTATTTAGACTTTCAAGCAAGTTATATGATAGCATTATTTATAAAAGGAGTGAAAAATTTTTATCATGAATGAGAATGACGAGCTAGAAAGTTACAAGAAATCGCAGGACGAGAAATATAATTACTGGTGGACTATAGAGTTCAGTATACCAATATCTAAGCATAATATAGATATAAACGAGGAAAAATTAAGCACTATTTCAGCACTGACAGACTCTATAGGCTCATTTTTCTTTCACGAACACGACAAAACACGGGGGAGGTGTTTATTTATGAGAGCAGATTATGAAGGCTCAAGGGGGATCGATGACGTATTATATCAAGTTGTTGACGTGTTGAACGAGCCCGAATTTAAAGACGTTGATTTATCGCGCTGTTATAAAACTAGTAATCAGCCATGGGAACGACAGCATTTTGACGCATTCCCGCCGCTCAATGTAGGTAAAAGCCTCGTAGTTATGGCACCTTGGCACGCTAAAGAAGAAATTCAAGAAGGAAGGACTCCGATTTATATATTTCCTGCAAGCGCGTTCGGTACAGGTTATCACGAAAGTACAAGAATCGCCCTGTCATTGCTTGAAGAAATAGTCAAGACCGGTGATGTAATTCTTGATATAGGAACAGGGACGGGAATTTTATTTATTGCTGCATTGAAACTCGGAGCAGATAAGGCCATTGCGCGCGACATTGACCCGGCCACTATAGACGAGGCAAAAAGAAACATGAATCTAAACGGGATTAATCCAAAAGTTTGTAATTTATCAGTTGCGAATTTGCTAAAAGGCTTCACAGGCCAAGTGAATATTTTGACTGCAAATATTTTATTGAATCCAAATTTGGCTATGTTACCGGACGTTAAAAAAGTTTTAAAGCCTAAGGGATTCGCGATATTTTCCGGAATGACAAACGTAGAGAGCTATACTTTTACATCTGTCTTGAATTCATCAGGCATGAAAATAGAGAGAGAATTAAGATTCGGGGACTGGTGGGGATGCAGAGCGGTCAAGAGCTGGGGTTAATTTATATACATGTTTTCGGCTGTCGTTCGAGTCTCTGTGAGGGTGAATTTATTGCGGGCGCGCTTAAGTCAATGGGAGCAGAAATCACGGAGAATTTAAGCGAAAATATAAATGCCGCTGTAATAGTAACGTGTTCAGTAACTGGAGAAGCTGACAAAAAATGTCGTCAATTAGTCCGGCGAGTCAGAAAGATTTTAGCTCCTGATAAGATTCTTGCTGTCTGCGGCTGTTGGAGTCAGAGTCTTGACTCGTTAAATGCAAAATCACTCGGAATAAATATTTTAGCTGGCTCAAAGAGTAAAAATATTTTGCCTGATATAATTGCTGAAAAAATAAAATTGAGTGACTCAAGTTTTCAGGATTTGCGCGTTAAAAATATTTTTGAGCCTTCACAGTGGGAAGAACTTGCTATTAATTCACCTGTTATGCATTCTCGTGCGTTTATGAAGATTCAAGACGGGTGCGATCATTTTTGCAGTTATTGTATAATTCCATTTTTGCGAGGCCGGCCTGTGAGTCGTCCTGTTTATAGCATTCTTGAAGAAATCAGGCGATTAATTGACAACGGCACAAAAGAAATAATTTTCACGGGGATTCATTTAGGACTCTACGGGCGGGATATAAATTTTTCACTTGCAAAATTAATTAACGAGTCTGCGAAAATTTCCGGACTTGAGAGAATAAGACTCGGCTCTCTTGAACCTTTTGCGCTTGATAATAATTTGCTTGATAGTTTATCTAATTGCGAAAAGTTTTGCCCTCATCTGCATTTGCCATTACAGAGCGGGGACGACGAAATTTTATATTTAATGAGACGCGGCTATAATTCGCGGGATTTCTTGAATATTTGCGAGAATGCACGTGAAAAACTCGGCGAAAATTTACACATTTCAAGCGATATATTAATCGGATTCCCGTCTGAAAGCGATAACGCATTTAATAACACGTTAAGAATCATGAAAGAGTCAAAACTTGGCCGAGTTCATATATTCCCGTATTCAGTCAGAAAAGGGACTCCGGCGGCATTAATGAATAATCAAGTCTCACATGAGGTAAAAATTTCGCGGGTCTCTCAAGCGTTAAAGCTCGGTCGTGAATTGTATAATAATTATATAAAAAATTTTATCGGCCAAGACGTAAAAATCTTAATCGAACGCGGGAATTACGGACACACAGAAAATTATATAGAGGCTGAATGCGAGGGAGAAAAGAATTTTACGCGCAATGAGATTATCACAGCAAGAGTAACAGGCAATATTAACGGCAAATTAATAGCAAAGGCAGTTAATCAAGAATGACAGACTCAAAAATTTCTATAGGTATTGACTCAGGATCAAAATTTTTAAAAGCTGCTAACTCCGGCAAAATCACGGCAAAAATTGAAGGATTTGACTTTAACGCGTTAAGAGAAGAGTCAGAAATTTTCTTAGATGATATTATTACTTCATGTTATATAGCCGTCCCTGATGACTATAATAAACGCCAGCGCGACGAGATTATAAAACTTGCTGAGGGAGCAGGCTTTGACGACATAAATATAATAAATTCTTATGAGGCTTTAATTTATGCTGACACGGGGAATTCTTTAATTTGCGATTTTGGAGCGTCAAAATTTTCTATGTCAGTTATAGACGATAATGAGATCTTAGACGAGGAAATTATACCGGATTTAAGCGGGAATCTAGTAGACAAGATTTTTACTGAATGGCTTTGTGCGAGATTTAATATAAATTTGAGCGATAACACTAAGGCCGAACACATAAAAATTTCGCTTTCAAGTAATGAGTCCTTCACGTGGCGGGGAGTTGAAATTTTGCGCGCTGATTTAGAGAGATTGATATATTTTCAAGTTAAGAGAGCTTCTCACACGGCAAAAAAATTTTATAGAATT
Source organism: uncultured Synergistales bacterium (assembly GCA_905233515.1). GTDB lineage: Bacteria > Synergistota > Synergistia > Synergistales > Aminobacteriaceae > JAFUXM01. The sequence goes on along the minus strand of CAJOEQ010000079.1, from coordinate 5,685 downwards.
TATAGACCTGCAAAAATTATTTTAACCGGCGGGATGAGCAATATTCCATTAGTCAGAAAAATTTTTAGTGAAGAGTTAGGCTTTACTCCTGAAATAAATAATGACTTAATTGCAAAGGGTGCGGCAGTTGCTGCGAGTTCAGAAGATGACAAAATAAAATCTAAAATCGATACCGCTCAAAAATTTAAAGAGTTACGCGGGCAAATTTTAATAATTGAAGAGCTTTTGACTCGTTCACAGAAAGATAAATTATATTTGCTGGTAAAACAAGCTGAAGGAATCAACGACTCAGGAATAATTGAGATAATGCAGAATCTTATAAGCGAAATAAAATCCCCCTGCGAATAAATAAATAAATCACAAGGGGGGAATAAAAGATAAATTTTTATTATTTCTTGAGATATTTATCAAAGAAATCAATCATAATTTTCATAACAGGCTCTTGAACCCAGTACGGCCCGCCGTGAGCAGCATTTTTCACGATATAGCGTTCAGTCTCGACTCCTTTAGACTTCAAAGCCTGAAATAATAAATCAGTCTGACTCGGTGATACAAGTTTATCCGCGTCCCCGTGCATAAATAACATCGGTACTGATTTCTCGCTTGCATAAGTAACAGGGCTTGCTTTAGCTGCTTCTTCAGGATGAGCCAAGACTCCCCCGTCTTTGCCCCCGAATGTCGTAGTCCCTAATACCCATAGTGCTTCAGTTGCTCCGGCTGATGCGTGGCCTTTCTGATTCTCTTCGTCGTAGTCCATGCCGATATTTCTAACGTCAGTTATTCCGAATATATTAGCAGCGCATAATACATCGCTTGAATAATCAAGAAAATCTCCCGCCTCAAATTCTTTCATGCCGTTTGTCAGTCCCACGAATGAAGACAGATAACCGCCCGCGCTGTTACCTAGAATGCCGATTTTATTCGGGTCAATATTAAATTGTTTTGCATGAGCTCGCAGCCACCTTATAGCCGCTTTCACGTCCTGTACAGGCTGAGGGAATCTCCCTAAGGGTGCATTACGATATTCAACGCTTGCTACTACATAACCTGAATCGGCGAGTCTCATTCTTTGCTGAATCCAGTTATTTTTTGGAGCCATTATAAAGCCGCCGCCTGTTACATATACGATTAGGGGTAAAGGATTTTTCCCTGCTGGCTGTAAAATATCCATAGTGAGCGAATAAGTTAATACACCTTGTGCGAATCCCTGAGCAAAGGGGATATTTTCGTATAAAGTGATTGCGTTAGTTTTGAGTTCAATATCAAGAGTCTTACTCTCAAACTTTTTTACTTCTTCAGCAAATAAAATCGAACTGAACACGAATAATATTAATAGAGCTAAGAAAATTTTACGCATAAAATAATAACCTCCTGGAAAATTTTTTTATCACAAGCAAGACAGAATACAATCATAAATAGATTTTATTGCGGCCTGCTTTGAGATTTCTATATTCATGAAACCTGCTTTTAGTGCCTCGTTCGCTGTCTGATTGCCTATGCAAATAGCTTTAACTTCACGCAAATTATTTGTATTCATAGCAAAGCCCCTCACAGTTGAAGCACTTGTAAAAATTATAAAATCTGCATATTCCGGAACATGTTTTAATTTTACGTAATCGATTCTATAAATGCAAATCTCGTTATAATTTATATTATTCTCGTCAAAAATTTTCGCGATTTCCGGAGATCCATTTAACGCCCTGAACATTAAAATTTTATCTTGACCCGTTAAGCCCTGTGCTAAGTGTTCACAATCATAAATTTCCGGCATGAAATCAACTTTTAAACCGTGAGACTCTAAAGCATTTGCAGTAGCTTGACCTATTGCAGCAATTTTCGCACCGCCTAGTTCTCTTATATCGCGCTTAGATTCCCGTAAAAGCTCAATCAATGCATTAACACCTGTAACGCTCGTGAAACCTGCCCAGTTATAGCCGCTTAAATTTTTATTTGTTAGAGAGTTTTTATAGTCGGCAATGAAATAATTTCAGCTCCTGAGTCTCGCAATAATTCTATTAAACTTTCAGAACGTCCCGCCGGTCTTGTTATAATTACTCGTTTATTGTGAAGTGGTAATTTTCCGCGCCAGTCTAATTTTAATTTTGCAGTCTCACCTACAATTATTACAGCAGGCGGCATTATTTTATTTGTGATTATTGACTCGTGCAAATTTTTTAATTCAGTGCGTATGATTCTCTGCTTTGAAATTGTCCCGTTTTCGATTACAGCACAGCCCGTATCAGGGCTTAATTTGTTGTCAAGTAATAATTTTTCCTGCAAAATTTCAGAATTAGCGACTCCCATTAAAAAAATTTTTGTAGTGTTATCAAAATCAGGCAATAAATTATTTTTGTCATGAGCAGTGAAAATATTTAAACCTGAGCAAAAATCCCTATGAGTTACAGGAATTCCCGCCCATTCAGGTACACAAATCGCAGAACTAACGCCCGGCACAATCTCGAAATCAATTCCGGCATTTATAAGAGCTTGAGCCTCTTCTGCACCTCGTCCAAATAAAAAAGGGTCGCCCCCTTTGAGCCTGATTATATTTTCCCCGGTCTTAGCAAGTTTGATAATTAATGACTCGATTTCGCGCTGTGATAATTTGTGAGATCCTGAAGATTTGCCAGCGTCAATTAATTCTGCATTTTCCGGAATCATAGCAAGAATCGAATCACTTACAAGTCTATCATAAATAACTACTTCAGCACGTTTTAAAATTTCCTGCGCTCTGACTGTCAATAAACCTGAATCGCCCGGCCCTGCTCCTATTATGTATACATTCATGATTTAAGCTCCGTTAATATTTTTTTTGCTAAAATTTGCCCGAGTAATTTTGCGTCATTTCTTGAACCTGAAAGACTCCCAGTATGGAAAAATTTTTCCCCGTCTATGTATAAACCTCTCAGAGTCAAAATATTTTCGTGAATCTCGGCATATGCTCCGGCGGGAATGTTGCAACCGGCGTTTAATTCAAGTGAAAAACTTCTTTCAGCGATTGCGCAATCCTGAGAGTCTTTATCATTCACGCACTCAAGATAATTATAATTTCTCCCGTGAACTCCCTGACAAGCTAGAATGCCTTGACCGGGTGCGGGCATGATTTCATTTATGCTAAAAATTTTATTGATTCTGTGAGAAAGATTCAATCTCTCAAGACCTGATACAGCCAAGACAAGACCGCAAAAATTTTCTGACTCGTCAAGTTTCTTGATTCTCGTGTTGATATTGCCCCTCACTGGAATAATTTTATAGTCAGGATATAATTTTTCTAGCTGTAAACGTCTTCTCAAAGATGACGACGCTAAAATTTTGCACGAATTATTATTTAATATAAGCGCGTCTCTAGGATCGCCCCGTTTTGAGTATGCAATTATAGGCAATTCTTGATTTTCCTGCACCGGCAAATCTTTCAGACTGTGAACGGCGAAATCTATTTTATTATTTAATAGTGCCTGCGTTATCTCGTGAGTAAACATGCCTTTAATTCCGACGGGGTCGCTCGTAAAAGCTGACATGTTTATATCGCCCTGAGTCGTTATAGTTATGATTTTGACTCGTAAATCCGGCCAAGTATTTAATATTTTATCAGCGATTAATTTCGTCTGAGCAAGTGCCAAAACACTCCCGCGCGTGCCGATTCGTATTTCTCTCAAAATTTTAAAATCATCCTCCTAAAAAATTTTATCATGCGTCATATAAAAACGTTTATAATAACAGCAAAATTTTTTATTATTTTATTAGCTAAATGGAGGCGATTATTATAATTATAGAAGATTATTACTGCATGAGACGCGCTTTAACTCTCGCAAAAAAAGGTCTTGGCCGGACTTCTCCGAATCCTATGGTAGGTTGTGTAATTGTGAAAGATAATAGAATCATCGGTGAAGGCTGGCACCATGAATGTGGAGCAAATCACGCGGAAATTGAGGCACTCAACGACGCAAAAAAATAGGGGGTCTACTGTTTATGTTACGTTAGAGCCTTGTTCACATTATGGGAGGACTCCGCCTTGCGCTCAAAGACTCGTAAGTGAAGGAGTCGCCCGAATTGTTTACGCAATGACTGATCCCAATCCTAAAGTCAACGGTCAGGGCTTGCAAATTCTACGTGACGCAGGAATCGAAACACAACAGGCCGCACGTGAATTTGAGAATCAAGCAAAATTTTTAAATCGAGGCTTTATTTTCGTGCAAAAATATAACAGGCCGTTTATCACGTTAAAGGCAGCAATGAGTCTTGACGGCAAAATGTGTCTTGATAATAACTCAAGCAAATGGATAACGGGAATTAAAGCACGCACTAAAGCCCATAAAATACGCAGTGAGAATGACGCGATTTTAGTCGGAGTTAATACTATTTTGCAGGATGACCCGCAATTAACAGTAAGGCACGTTAAAGGCATTGACCCTTTGAGAGTAATTCTTGACTCAAATTTAAGAACGCCGGTAACTTCACGAGTAATCGCAAATGATAATAAATGCTTGATTTTAACGAGCGAGAATGCCGACGAGTCAAAAATTAAATCTCTACAGGACGCGGGCGCAAGAGTAGCAAAAATTGAATCGCAAAATAATCACATAAATATAAAATCTGCTCTTGAATATTTAGTAACTCAAAATGTTTTGACTCTCATGATCGAGGGCGGGACGGAAATATTAAGCTCATTCTTGCGTGAAAAATTTGCCGACTATGTAAATTTATTCATTGCTCCTAAAATTTTCGGTGAAGGGCGGGGCTTTGACTTGAGACAAAATTTTAATTCAGTGAATGAGGCTTTTAATCTCAATATTTATAAATCAATTAGACATTTAGACAAGGATATTTTTATAGAAGGCTGGCTATCATGTTCACAGGACTTATAGAAGAAATTGCGCTGATAAAAAATTTTCACAAAACAGGTACATTTTACACGTTATCAATTGAGTCAAATATTAC
>CAJOEQ010000079.1:0-627 GCA_905233515.1 uncultured Synergistales bacterium | reverse complement strand
AAATTAACTGACAGATTAGACGGTCATTTAGTACTTGGCCACGTTGACGGGATTGCGACTCTGAAAGAAATCAAAGGGAATCAGACTCGCGAGGCCGTATTTATTCCTGAAGATAGAAATTTACTGCGGGGAATTGTCGAAAAAGGTTCAGTCTGCATTGACGGTGTTAGCTTGACAGTTATAAACGCGGGCGATTCTAGTTTTTCAGTGGGATTGATTCCTGAGACTTTGAAAGCTACAACACTGGGAAGTCTTAAATCAGGCAGCATTATAAATTTAGAGACTGATATTTTAGGCAAATATATAGAACGCTTGATAAATTTTGACTCAAGAAATAATAAACCGGGGAATTATTTAACGTCGTTATTAGAATTATGATTTATTAAAGGAGTAAAACGCTCATGAAAGCAAGACGTATAGAATTAATTGATGCAGCAAAGGCAATCACAATATTTCTTGTTGTACTTGGACACACGACCGCCAATTTTGACACGCCATTATATATTTGATGTACGTTCTTCGTCCTTCCACACCGCTCGGCTATCAGCCGTCTAATCACATCGCTGATTACAATCACATGGTCGGCATACCTACATCCCATCCTTTCTCCCAGTTTCAGCATCGTCT
>CAJOEQ010000078.1 GCA_905233515.1 uncultured Synergistales bacterium | reverse complement strand
CCTAAAATTTTCAAATTATTTATAATAGCGTTTATGAATTCTCCCGCCTTACATAAAGAATTTTTCTCTCACATTATACAGCGTTTATAAAAAATTTCTCACACACTATATAATATTTACGCATAAAATAAAATTTTGAATCAAAAAATTTGCTGAAACGTGTAAAATTTATATAAATATTTTTGCGGGAAGGTCATAAAAATTATACGCGAGCTAAACGAAAATAATAGCTAAATTTTTTCACACAATAAAATTTTCTTCACATGTTATTATATATAAAACTAGAACAGGAGGACTCAAATTTGACGACAATATTAATTATATTAACCCTCGTTGTGTCAATCGCTGTGAATGTATTATTATTTACGCGCAAGAAAGAAAAAAAGCCGCTTAATATTTCCGTACGTTCTACAATCTTGGCCGGAATTCAAAACGTCAGCGAGCTTGCTACAGTGCGCGAATCTTTTCAATCAATCGTAACTTTTTCAGAGGGCGTAAAAATTCCCTTCCTTGATGCAAATATACCCGGCACGACTCGTAAATTCATGCTCAAATATAACGGGACAATCGTATGCGGCTGCGATTTGTCAAAAGCTCAAGTCTCAGAAAACGTAAACAATAAAGTAATTATCTCATTGCCTCACAGCGAAATTACTGACATTTACGCCGATATGAATACTTTAGAAGTTTATGATCAGCACGCGGGGATTTTCACGTCTATAAAACTTGAAGATCAAAACCGCGAAATTTTATCAGATCTCGAAAAAGTAAAGACTCACGAAATCGAACGGGGGATATTAGCGCATTCCGACGAAAACGCTAGAAAAGTTTTGACTTCAGTAGCAAGCGCAACAGGAGTCCAAGCTGAAATAATATTTACTGAGAAATCAGCACCGACTCTCGAATCACAAAACGTAAAAATTTCAATTCCTGCAAATACTCAAGAATAACGCATAAAAAAATTCCCTTGCTGAAATATATCAACAGGGGAATAAATTTTTTTACACAAATTAACGTTTCGAGTACTGCCTCTTGCCGCGTGCACCCTTTTGACCGAATTTTTTGCGCTCTACCATTCTGGGATCTCTCGTTAATAATCCCTCTTTCTTGAGTGCTGGTCTATAATCGGGATTCATCTTGATTAATGCGCGTGCAATTCCGAGTTTTACCGCTCCAGCCTGACCAGTTAAGCCGCCGCCTGAAGCATTTACGAATACATCGACTCGACCTTCAACGCCTGCCGTCTTTAATGACTGGTAGACTTGAGACTGCCATATTAAACGCGGGAAGTAATCTTCAACGCTGCGATTATTTATTTTGATTTCTCCTGAGCCGGGACAAATTCTTACTCTTGCAAGAGCGTTTTTGCGTCGGCCTGTTCCCCATGTATATTTATCTTCTGACATTTATATAAATCCTCCTGTCTAAATCTCAAGTGCTTCAGGGTTTTGAGCCTCGTGAGGGTGTGAAGGCCCTGCATAAACTTTTAACTTGCTTGCGTATTTGAGCCTGTTTCTCGGGAGCATTCCTTTAACAACATGATGGAAGAGTGCCGCCGGTTTTGTCTTAAGCAAGACTCCCCAGTTTGTTGCACGATAGCCGCCGGGATGTCCTGTGTGATAGTGCCAAGTTGACTGCGATGCTTTATTGCCGGTTAATTTTACTTTTTCAGCATTGATTACTATTACATAATCACCTGTATCAACATGAGGCGTATATGTCGGCTTATTTTTGCCGGTTAAAATTTTAGAGATTACTGCTGCCAAACGTCCTATTGATCTGTCTGACGCGTCAATAATATACCATTTTCGTTTTATTTGGCCGGGTCTTGCCAAATATGAGCTGCTACCCGTCATTTATAAATATTCCTCCTGCAAATTTATTTAATAATCCATTGTGAACGGGGGCTTGTTCACGCGAGAATTATTTTATCTTAACAAGGCGTTTATTTTCAAGTATACCGGGGAGTCTTCCGCGTTTTGCGATTGGCTTTCCGTTTACTTCTTTCAAGTCCATAGTCATATCCATAGGCACAGCATGAGCTATATAACTTCCTACTCCGAAAATATCCGCGCCGGCCTGTGATAATAATTTAATTCTTTCAGGATTCAAGCCGCCTGACACTACTATTTTTACGTGATTAAATCCTGCTTTATCTAATCTATAACGCATTTCACGAACTAAATCAGGAGTAACTCCGCCGCGTTCTCCGGGGGTATCGAGTCTCACTGCTCCTAATTTATCGCCTAATGATTCAGCGAGTCTTAATGCCTCCTCGCACTCATCTTTGAACGTGTCAACTAAAAAAGTGCGTCCGACATAACTCGGCAAAACTGAGTCATAAGCCTGAGCAAGTTTCACAGTGTCGCCGGTTATCAAAATCGCAGCATGGGGAATCGTTCCCATAGGTTCACGCCCGCAGAGTTTAGCACCTAATACACAGCTCGCACCTGCACAACCTCCAAATTTAACGGCTATAGCTTCCATTACGGGAGAAATTGCAGGGTGTAAATGTCTTGCTCCAAATGATAAAACGGGCTTGCCTTCTGCTGCTTCTACACATTCACGGGCTGCCGTTGCCCACGCACATGAACTTGAAAGAATACCGAGTAAATTTGTCTCGTGAATTCCAAACGCACCGTAAGGGCCTTTAATTCTCATTACTACTTCTTTAGGCGAAAAATATTCCCCCTCGGGCAATGCCTCAATTTCAACGGGCGAATCTTTCAATAACTCTAATACTTCAGTCAAGCCCGCAAACATTCCTGTAGTACGTGTAAAAATTTCTGCTGTAACTGGAGTATCAAGCATATTTAACGAGTTCAATATATCGCGCGTGTTAATAAAATAAATATCTGTCGTCGCACCTGATTTGATTTCTTCGTGGGTTGCGCTGTAAAAGCGATTCGGGTTTACCTTCAGGGCTTCTGAGTCCTTGAGGAAATTTAACACTGTTTTATTCTCCCTTGCTAGTTAATAAACACGATAAAAAATGAAGTAATCATGAAAATTGCAGCGGCTACAATCGTAATTTTTGTAAGAGCCGTGAATCTCTGCCACTGCCCCGCATCAGGCTGAGTCCCCCCGCCGAAAACTCCGGAAAAACCGCCCTGTTTACGCTGCTGAACAAGTATAATAAACATCATGAATAATGCTACAAGAATGTGAATAATTCCTAAAAATGTACGCATTAAAATTTTTGCCTCCTACTAAACAAATAATAAATTATACAAACTTTCTAAATTAGTATAATACATTGCATGAATATTTTACAACAAAAAAAGCCTCATGAATAAATCACAAGGCTTGTTAATTTCAAATTTTTACATGGAGCGGACGACGGGATTCGAACCCGCAACATTCAGCTTGGGAAGCTGACGCTCTACCGTTGAACTACATCCGCAATTATTAAGCATTCTAGCGCATGATTAATTTTTTCGCAAGCAGATACGAATAAATAAATCCAATCTGTAAATTGCAAAAAATTTTTTATTCATGAGCGATACTTCCTATTTCTTGCGTATATGCAGATATATATTAAATGTGTAATAAGGCTCAGACGTTAATACAACATCGTTATCAACGAGGACAATATTTTTGTTAGCGCTTTCATAATACCAGAAAACGCCGTCAGCCCGTCCCGAAGTAAGAGCCGCTGTCCTTGCTCCTGATGGAACGTTCAAGATTTCAATATTAATTTTCAGGAGTCGGCCAATTTCTGCGAGAATTGCTGCGTTAAAGCCTGCCGGGGTTCCGTCGGGTGCAGTGTAATCAACCGGTGGAAGATCGCCTGTTACAGCAATTTTTACTTTCTGAGCATTCGGGAATGAGTCAAATTTTACGGGTTCAGGCTCATTTTTGCCGGGATTTGATAAATATTTAACTTGTAATTCCTGAAGAGTGCCGTTTTTGCTCATGAGTCTTAAAGCGTAATTAAAATTTTGCCATAGAATCACATTTTTTTCTTTCAAGAATCCGAACGTAAAATGTACTGCATAAGGACGCATTACGCAAGAAACTTTATAATTTGGATTTTGCGACACGATATATTCTGCGACAATTTGCGGTACATCAAGCTCGTCCACTTTTCCAGCCTCAAGAGCCATTATCATACTGGGTAAATCTTCGAAATTTATGTACTCGTCATTTTCGCCGTGTTCGTGTCCCATTAATGACCAGAGCCAAGTAGATTCAAGACTAGATTTTGTGTTGAATTTTGATATGACCTCATCAAGAATGCCGATTTTGAGTCCTTCAGCATTTGCCGCACATGAACACGCAAGAATCATAATACACAAAGCAAGCGTAAAAAATTTTTTATACATAAATAAACACCTCTATAAAATAAATTTTCACGCTTAATATTATATGACAAGAAATAAAAATTTGGCCATCAAAGCTATAACACTAAGACAGCCATAAATGAATTATAAATTTTTTATGAGTGAATCTAAATATTTGCTTGCGTCAAAATCTTCAATCTTCCCTGAATCGCAATATCTCGCAAATTCAGGCAAAATAGGAATCTGCACAAAATTTTTTATTCCGTGAGTCTGCGCAAATTCTTCAAGATTACTATTTCCAAATATATAATGCTTTTGATTACATTCAGGACAAATAAAATAGCTCATGTTCTCGACAAGTCCTAACACGGGAATATTCATAATTTCGGCCATTCTAAGAGCTTTGCTTACTATCATGCTTACAAGTTCCTGCGGAGTAGTTACGATAATTATTCCTTTAAGCGGCAATGATTGGAAAACTGTTAAAGGCACGTCGCCAGTTCCCGGGGGCATGTCAACGAACATATAATCAGTAAATCCCCAGTCAACTTCTTCAAAAAATTGCTGTAAAACTCCCATTAAGACAGGGCCGCGCCAAACTACTGGATCTGTTTCACTGGGTAGGCATAAATTCATAGAAATAATTTTAGTTCCGTTCTTGCTCAGTGCAGGCTGTATAAAATGTCCGTCTGATAATAACGAATCACGAAGACCGAACATTTTAGGAATTGACGGCCCAGTTATATCAGCGTCTAATATGGCAGTATTAAAATTTTTCTTGCTCATTTCAGAAGCTAGCAAGCCGGTTATTAAAGACTTCCCGACTCCGCCTTTACCGCTGACTATGCCGATAACGTTTTTAATTGAGCTTTGAGTCTGAAATTTTTCGGGTGCGCTTTGTCTACTTGCACAATTTGAAGTACAGCCCTCACAGTTATGATTACATTCAGGCATTATAAAAAAATTCTCCCCCTCGTAAAATATATTATTTCGCTAATATTATATTAAATTCTTGTCATAATTGCCCATTTTTAATAAGGATATTCCTCGCACA
>CAJOEQ010000077.1 GCA_905233515.1 uncultured Synergistales bacterium | reverse complement strand
GAGATTCAAGCGAACTGATTAAAAAATGTCAGGAAAATATCGAAAAAATACGCAAGGAAGAACAGGCACGTATTAAAGCGAAAAATGCAACAGAGAATTTACTTGTAATTTTTGCCTTTATTATTATCATATCGTATGGGCTATTTTTTCTTATCATTTATCATTAAAGAATTATACAGTTAAGCAGATAACAATCAATAAATATTTAATTTTTTCGCTTTTCATTCTCTAGTTGGTTTTACAGCTAGGGAATTTTTTTATATTCACAATTTATTCATACTAATATGTTATTAATCACTGTGTTATAATGCAAAATCACAATTATTAATGATTATTATATGAGGTGATTCACTTAATGCTTAAATTTTTTACGCGTATAAGAATTCTTTTATGGATATTAGCTTTAGCCGGCGTGGGCTTTCTTGTAAGCACTCAAGTACGTGCTAAACTTGCTCAAGCCGCTGCAAATTTGCGTTCATTAGAGACTCAAACTGTAACAGTATATCCCGTTGAGACAGAAAATGTAACTACTTCAGATTGGAACACTTGGCGGAGCTATTACGGTCAAGCAAAGAGCGCACATACACAAAATATAACGACTTTTGAGCGCGAAATCGTAAAAACTGTAACTGTAGACGTAGGAAGCCCTGTTAAAGCTGGTCAGACAGTAATAACTCTTCAGGCAGCAGCAAGGGGCGCGCAAGTTCAATCAGGCAAGACAGCTTACGACGAGGCAAAATTAAATTATGAGAGACTCAGGCAATTAAACAAGAAGGGCGGAATTTCTCAAAGTGAAGTAGACGCGGCTTATTCGAGATTAAAATCTGCTGAAGCGTCATTAAGATCATCGCAGTCAACTTTACAGCGTACAAGCCTCAAAGCCAGCATTAACGGTATTGTCGCAGCACGTAAAGTAGAGCCCGGAGAAGTAGCAGAGGCCGGAGCAGTGTTATTATCAATCGTCGACCCTAAAGAAATGGAAGCCGAATTAATGGTCTCAAAGAAGGACATCACGAAAATTACTACAAAAACTCCGGTTGAAATTTATGTAGACGGCGTAAAACATATCGGACGGGTTAAGAGAATCAGCCCCGAAGCTCAAACTGGTTCAGGCTTATATCCTGTTGTTGTAGGACTGCCGGAAAATTCGGGAATTCTGCCCGGGACTTATGTAGAAGGCCGCTTTATGGTAAGCAGTCAAAAAAATGTCGTAGTAATCCCTTCAAATGTCGTCTTATATCGCGGAACTACTCAATCAGTTTATATCGCAGAAAATGATACAGCTAAAATCAGAACTATTACAACAGGTGAAGGACGAGAAGGCCGAGTCGTTGTTACTTCAGGACTTAAACCGGGCGAAAATTTAATCACCAGCGGAAATAGAGTACTTTATGACGGAGCTAATATAATTAATCAACGTGATTTAGCAGGCACTACAAACAATAACAATTCTAACGAGGGTTAATATTTCATGAGAGGATTTATACGTTTTTGCATTACGCACCCAGTCTTTACTGGGTGTTCTGTTGTTATATGGATTTTGCTGGGAATATCAAGTTATTTCACACTCGGAGTTACTCTTTATCCTGAAGTTGAATTGCCTTTTGTCTTAGTCCGCACTACTTATACAGGAGCAGGCCCGAACGAAATCGAGCAGTTAATCAGCAAACCTCTTGAAGACGCACTTGCAGACTTGGAAAATTTGCACTCAATTAATACATATTCTATTGAAGGCATTTCAATGGTAGCTGTAGAAATGGAGGCAGGCACTAATCCCGATTTAGCACTTGTTGACGTAAATAATAAAGTTAAAGCTAAAATTCCTGATTTACCCGATGATGCCGACGAGCCTATCGCAAGCAAATTCGATATTAACTCACAGCCGTTTTTGATTGTCTCGTTTACGTCGGATATGCCGGAGAAGACAGCAAAAAAATTGATTGAAGACAGAATACAACCTGTTGTAGCAAGAGTTGAAGGAGTCGGACGTGTTGACGTATCAGGCGGAAGAGATAGAGAAATTCACATAAATTTAGATCCTGCTGCTTTGAGCGATTACGGGATTAATTATATGCAAGTCTGCAATGTCGTAGCAGCTAATAATCAGACAACGCCTTCAGGTTATATCACTCAAAAAAAAGATGAAGTCTCTTTGCGTTTAATGGGAGAATTTAATCAAGTTGAGCAGTTAGAAGATATATTAATTCCCACTCCGAACGGCCAGCCTGTAAGATTATCAATGTTAGGAACAGTTGTAGACGGTGAAGAAGATCAAAGAAGTATGGCGCGTGCAGATGGTCAACCGGTTGTACAGTTAAGAATTAGCCCGCGTTCAAATGCTGATGTAGTAGAAGCAGGCCGGCAAATTAAAAGATTAATGACTCGAACAATGAGAAATTATCCCGACTTCAAATATGAATACACTTATGATGACACGGGATTTGTCGAGTCAGCCGTTAAAAATATCATTCGTGATACAGCTATCGGAATCGCTTTAACAGCACTTGTTATATATTTATTTCTTGGCCGATTCTCAGCTACTTTTATTGTTGCGTTCTCAATGCCGGTTGCATTTGCTGCTACATTTGTCCCCTTGCAAGTTCACGGCTACACTTTAAATTTGATGAGTACACTAGGACTCGCGCTCTCAATGGGTACTCTAGTAATGAACGCTATATTAATAATTCAGAATATATATAGATTCCGTGATATGGGCTATGAACCTTTTAAGGCCGCAGAAGAAGGCACTGTAGAAATTTCTATGTCAGTTCTTGCAGGAGTCTTAACAAATTTAGGCGTTTTCATGCCCGTTGCTTTAATGAGTACTATAGCCGGACAATTTTTAAAGCCTTACGCCGTAACGATTGTATATGCTACAGCGTTTTCATTATGGGTAACAATGGCCGTTACTCCCTGTTTAGCTGCGAGAATCAAGAAACAAAAAGGGAATGCGGCTGAACTTCCATTAATCGGCAAAATTTTAACAGGCTGGTGGAACTGGATTTTTGACGGATTTAGAGATTTATTCTTTATAATTCTGCATATTTCTATGAAATTCCCATTTACGACGGTTTTATTGACGATTTTAGCGACTTATGGATCTCTGAAACTGGGCGGCTTTCTAGGGACTCAATTTACTCCGACAATGGACGACGGAACAGTAAGAATAACTCTGACGCTTGATAATAACTCGTCGATTCACAAAACAGCTGAATTAGTCTACAAAGTTGAAGATTATATTAATACTTTATCAGACAGAAAATATATAAAAAATGTAGTCTCGACCGTTGCAGGCTCAATGAGAAGTCAATCAATCAGTGAGGCACAAATCGCGCTGTATTTAAATAATGACCCTGACAGGCCGTCTACTGAAGATTTAGCCGATAAAATTCGTCCGTGGCTTGAGAGATTGCCCGGTGTTGAAGTCTCAATTGCTGCGACTCGTTCAGGATTCGGAAATCCCATAGAGATTCAAATTAAGGGTGAAGATTTAAATCAGTTATATACAATTGCTGAAGAAGTCAGAGCAAGAGGCCGCAAAGTTCCCGGAGTTCGTGATTTAAAAATAGAAATGGAAATGGGTAAGCCTGAGTTACAAGTTGCGCCAATTAGATGGCGTTTATCTCCATTAGGTTTAAATATTTCTGATTTAGCGAGCATTGTACGAGGTTACTTAATAGGACGAGACGCGGGCAAATTCAGACAAGGCGGCTACGAATACGATATTAAAGCAAGAATTGAACGTGAGAAAGCAAGCGATATTTTTAACGCTCATGAATTACCAATTATGACGAGTTACGGACTTGTCCCGCTTGATGAAATGTCAAATATTTCATGGAGCGACTCACCGACTGAAATCAGAAGGGTTGAACGTCAACGCGCTGTAGTTGGAACCGGCCGGGTACGTTATATCACAGCAGGTGAAGGGAATGCCTTAATGCGTCAAGTAGTCGACAGTATGACTCTTCCTGAAGGAGTAAGCGTTAATTTTGGCGGTGAACAGGAAGATATGTCAGAAAACTTCACGGAATTACTGCGCACTCTAGTTATAGCAATTGTTGTTACATATTTGATAGTTGCTGCAATTCTTGAGAGCTGGACATACAGCATTATAATTCTTGCTACTGTACCTATGGCATCAATCGGAGTCGTTCCTGCTATGTTAATCAGCGGCGTAAATATCTCAATATTTGCTATAATAGGCATGATTATGCTTGTCGGAATGGTCGTAAATAATGCAATAGTCGTTATAGATTATGCGGAAGTCTTAAGACTGCAGCAAGGCATAAATCCTTTTAAATCGCTGTTAATGGCTGTTGTTACGTCGGTTGTCTCGTTAGTTCCGTTATTGTCAACTGGCAGAGGTTCAGAAATGAAACGCCCGATCGCAGTAGTTGCTATAGGTGGACTTATTGCGGGCGGTATACTTGCAATGTTGTCAATTCCTGCTGCATATAAATGCATTTGGCAAGTTTGGCACTTATGGGACAGAATCACAGGAAAAAGCAAAAAAGTTCATGATCCCGAAGATGATGACGACGAAGACGACGACGATGATGATGACGAGTAAAAAAATAGGGAGTCTGGCACTTGAGTCAATGCTCATAGAAGTGTCAGTAACTCCTAAACCGGGATTAATTGATATGAATAATTCAGGAGCTCATAGAGATATGAGCTTCTTTACTTTTATGAAGAGTGCGGCGAGTCTTAATACATGCTTTGAAGATTTTGCGGAGGCTGGTATAATCGCAGGTCAAGAAAAATTATTACCCGTTTTGTTATTTCCGGAATTGCGGAAAATAGGCATTATCGCAGAATTTGACATGTTTAGAGCGACTCAGGGCGTGAACACTCACAAGGGGGAAATTTTTTCACTGGGAGTCTTAAGCGCGGCGGCTGGCTATTTATCGGGAATGAAGGAAAATATAAACTCTGACTCAGTCATGAAATTAGCGGGTGAAATTTGCGAGGGATTATGCGCGAGGGATTTTGCGGAATCAAGAAAGAAATCAAGAAATGAACTCACAAAAGGGGAGAAAATTTTTATTGACTATAATATAACAGGTATACGAGGCGAGGCCGAGTCGGGCTATAAATCCGTAAAAAATATTGCGCTTCCTGCACTGAAAAAATATTTATCTGAAGGTTTTTGCTTGAATGACTCACTAGCTAAGACTCTAATACACTTAATAGCATTTGCAGAAGACACTAATATAATTTCTCGTCATGATTTATCAACAGCAAAAAAAGTTATGGATTCGGCAAGGAAAATTTTAGAAGACGGCGCAAAACTTGACGATATTTTGAGGCTCGATAAAGAATTTATACAACAAAATATAAGCCCGGGCGGTTCAGGCGATTTATTAGCAGTTACATATTTTATGAATGAGCTTGATAATTTATTGCTGTGATTGAATTTGAGTACAATATCCAGTAACAGTTAAAACGTATTGATCTGCGTTATATTCTGAAGTATTTCTCTCAGCGTATGAAATTCTTGCGGGCGTGCATGATCCATCAGTGTAGAAATAAATAATTTCAGGTGAAAATTTCCAGCCTTCACCGATCGGAGCATTTCGCAAATTAACTTTTTGCCATTCTAAGACTTGTTTATCATTATTGTTAGCACTCCCTAAAAATGAGCTTATACTGTCTTCGGGAATTTCTTTTTTCATGAGTGCTTCTACTTCAATAGAGCCGCGTTCTGAACCTTGTAATTTCTTGATAGAAAATTTTACAGATGTCCCCGATAATGCCAAGTCGCTGGCCTCCTCAAAAGCTCGCTGTAATATAGCTGAAGGAGGCTCGAAATAAAACGAGATTCGCGGGATGATCATTCCCGCGAGTGAGCCTGTAATCAGCAATACTATCATTATTTCAATGAGTGTAAATGCTTTTTTCCTGCGTAAAATTTTAGTCATCATTCGAAATATCAGCGTTTGTGCCTTCTCCGCCCTCTTCACCGTCCGGGCCGTAGCTTACAATTGAGATTCTGCCGTTCTGATTGCGATAAACATAGGGATTCCCCCATGGATCTTCAGGAACTTTTTTGAGATAGCCGCCGTCTTGATAGTGTTTCGGAACTGGTGAAGTAGTAGGAGCTGTAACAAGTGCCTCGAGTCCCTGCTGTGTTGACGGGTAAAATCCGTTATGCATTCTGTACATTTCGAGAGCGTCTTCTATACTCTTAATTTGAGTTCGTGCTGTTGTGCGCTGGGCTTCTGCTACTTGAGGGCCGATTCTCGGAACGACTAAGGCAGCGAGTAAACCTAAAATAACGACAACTACCATAATTTCAATCAGGGTAAAACCTGAACGACGACGCAATAAATATTTTCTTTTTTGTTTCATGATTATAATAACCTCCTGGAAAATTTTATTTAACAATTCCGGCCAAGTCAAAGACCGGCGTTAATATTGCCAACACTATAAATCCAACTGAGACTCCAAGCGTTAAGACCATTATAGGCTCCATTAAAGTCGAAAGTTTTTCCATTCTAGACTGCGCAATTTCTCGGCTTTGTTGAGATACATTTGTTAAAGCTCCTGCTAAATCGCCGCCCATTTCGCCGACTCTTACAACTGCGACGGTTTCCTCCTGCATTCCTATTTTCTCAAGTGCCTTGTCAAATCTATGACCTGCTTTTACCATTTCCGCCGCGTCTAGCCAACGTTGAGAACTTGAGTCCATTGATGATGCCATTCTCAAAGCCTGCACTAAGGGAATCCCCGAACGTAAAAGAGTGCTTATATGCGACATAACAAGAGCTAGCGTTAATTGCCCTCTGATTCCTTTCATGAATGGCATATTAAATTTTTTCCCAGTCTTACGCATATATAATAACAATATCCCGAATGCTAGCAAGATCCATAGCCCATAATTTGAGAGAAAATCAGACATTCCGATTAATATACGAGTCGGAAGTGGGAGAGTCTGATTCATGTCCTCAAATAATTCTGAGATCTTAGGCACTACATATGTGAGCATGAAAGAAACGACCCCGATTCCTACAACGGCCATAACTATTGGATATGTCATTGCACCGCGAATTTTGCGCCGTAAATCGTCCTCAAGTTTGAACTCGTCAGCAGCTTCATTTAAGACTGAAATAAGAGTCCCGCTCTGTTCACCTGATTCAGCAACTCGCCAAAGACTTTCACGAAATGCCCCGCTTTCAGATAAAGCCGTGTGAAATTTCCTGCCGCCTTCAACTTCCGCTAAAATTTTTTCCATTACAGGCTTCATAACTTTATCGCGAGCTTGTTTTGACATGATTCGTAACGAGTCAGCAAGCGGCAAACCTGATTTTAAATAGGACGCTAAACTCCTGCAAAAAAATATATGCTGTTCGAGCGGCAATAATTTAATTTTGACTTTACCGCCCTTTTTCTCTTCTGTGAGTTTTACATCAACAACAACAATTCCCCGTTCTGTCAACCTGTCAACAGCTTGAATCGATGAGCCTGCTTCAATAGTACCCTTTGTGCTTTTGCCTTTAGAGTCATAACCTGAATAACTGAAATAAGGCATAATTTAATCTTCTCCCGCGACTCTTGCTAATTCGTCCGGTGAAGTCAACCCCGATTGAACAGCAGAGAGTCCAATTTCCCATAAAGTTTTAAAGCCGCTTTTACGAGCAATCTCACGCAATTTTGACGCTGGAGCACCTCCGACAAAAGCCTCTTGAATTTCTTCATTAATTACAAATTGCTCATAAAGTCCGACTCGTCCCCTGTAACCTGTATTATGACACTCTGAACAGCCGACCGGCTCAAATGCTCGTGTGAGTCCCTGTTTTGCCATCATAGCGGGCGGGGTTATTTCTCGTCTACAATGAGGGCATAAGCGGCGCGCGAGTCTTTGTGCTACAGTTCCAATCATACAGCTTGCTGCTAAATAGGGCTCTATTCCCATATCTACGAGTCTTATAATTGCGCTGATTGAGTCATTTGTGTGCAAAGTCGATAATACTAAATGGCCGGTTAATGACGCTTGCACGCCGATATGTGCGGTCTCAAAGTCTCTCATTTCTCCGATCATTACTATATCAGGATCTTGACGCAAAATTGAACGTAAAGCAGCCGCAAAAGTAACTCCAGCTTTCTCGTTGACTTGAATTTGAGCGACTCCGGGTAAAGCGTACTCGACGGGATCTTCAACAGTAATAATATTTACTTCGGGACGTGCTAGAGCCTGCAAAATAGCATATAAACTCGTTGACTTTCCTGATCCTGTCGGCCCTGTAAATAAAATCATCCCGTGCGGCCTGTGTATTAATTCGTCCATAATAGTGCGCTCGCGTTCTTCCATGCCTAAATCTTCAAGAGTCATTAATCCATGACCTTTATCAAGTAAACGCATTGCGATTCTTTCTCCGTATTGAGTAGGCACGAGTCCAACACGAACATCAACCGCGCGATCTCCTACAGTGATTCCTATTCTGCCGTCTTGAGGTGCCATGTGTTCGGCTATATCCATTCTTGACATGACTTTAATACGGCTTATTAACGGAGCTTGATTTGAACGCGGGAGTCTTAATCTATCCTGCAAAACGCCGTCAATTCTGAATCTGACTAATACTTCATCTTCATACGGCTCAACGTGAATATCTGTCGCACGCTGTCTTAATGCGTCAACGAATAAGCCATTAACGAGCCTTATAACAGGAACATCAACCGAGTCGCTTAAAACGTCCTCGCGCGATAAATCATCTAAATCGTCAATTCCTTCAATATTTTTTGCGGCTTCGTCGGCGGCAACACTCCTTAAATCATATAAAGTGTGTAATAAATCGCCGATTTCTTTCTCGTCTCGAATCTCTAAATCAATCGGAAATCCTAAGGCAGTCCCTAAAATTTGAGCTTTTGCCCACGCGTCAAAATCTACAGCACCAACAATTAAAACGCCGTCTTGAATTCTTAACGGTACAATTTTCGCCTGTCTCAAGACATCGAGTCCCATTCCATCAGGTAAAAGGCTCGATACTTCTTTTGCTTCAGGAAGAGGGGGGAGCGCGTTAACTTCACTGTCAGGCATTAATTATTTCCTCCTGAGACTGCGCTGATACATATCTCTAAATCTTGCGTCTATATCAGCTTCTACGGGGCTTGCTCCAATATTCGTTAAATCCGGTCTTGCGTTATCAGGCATTAATTTATTCACGTCAAAATTCATATCAGGCGACACAAAACCTCTTGCAAATCCTGCCGCTCTCATTGTTGCCTGTCTCATTTCTTCAGGAGATTCAATTATTTGAGGCGTTAAGAAAATTACAAAGTCAACTTTTTCCTTTTCCTTTGATAACTTCTGAAAGAGTCCGCCTATTAACGGAATATAAGACAAGCCCGGGACTTTACGTTTCATTGATCGCTCCGTTTCCTTAATCATGCCGCCTAAAATTATAGTTTCGCCGTCAGCAACTACAACCGACGTAACGACTTCACGCTTTGAAGTAGTAGGAGTAGTAACGCCTGAAGCTGACATAACATCTTCAGTAGTCTGCTTAATGTCCATTGCTACAAGATTCCCGCTCCTGATATGAGGCGTAACTGTGAGAGTTAATCCCGTGTCTTTGTAGTCATAATTATTCTGAATAGAATTCGGATTCGTTATATCAGATGTTGAGCCTTTCATGACGGGAATAACATTTCCGACTTTGAACGTACTTTCTTTATTATCAGTACACATGACAATACATTAATTGCGTCATAACGCTTTAATAATTCAATCGTTGCATACATTAAGCCCATAGGCTGATAATTTGTTACTGTATAAGTAGATCCGTTGCGCTCTAGTAATTCTTCACGCTTGGACAAATCATTGAACCATGTCATAAACTGTGAAGGCACTGACCCTTCGCCTAATGACATATTGCCGCCGAGTAATAAATTATCCCACATTTGTCCGCCTAAGATTGACCAGTCTATACCGTTACGATCTAAATTTGTTACGTTGATTTCAGCGATAAAACCTCGTAATAAAATCTGTCTAGGCTGAATGTCAATAGCGTCAAGAATCGGCACAAGTGCATCATATTGTCTCTGAGTAGCAGCAAAAATTAAACTGTTTGTAGCAACATCAGGAACTACAGCGGCTGTGAATTTTGCCGAGTCAGCTCCCAGCATTGTATTTGTTGAAGCTAAAACTTTCCCGACTTGTTCAGCGGCGGCGGTTGAATATTCTTTAACTTGTAAATATGAAAATCGCCGATTTTAGGGTCAACGTCTAAATCGCTGATTATTCGTGCGGCTTTATCGATTGCGCTGGAACTTCCAACAACTACAACTTTTTTGCTTGGAACGTCGGCAATGGCATTTAAACCCTGTAACGGCCCATTTGATTGAGCAATTGCGTTTAATTGAGCTGCTATAGTCCCCGGGTCTCCGTTATTGATTTCAAATGTTCGGCTGAGTCTTGCACTTTGCGGAGTGTCCATTTTGCGGATTAACTCAACGCCTTTATTAACGTCAACAGCTCGGCCCTGCAATAAAATATCGCGCCCATTTCCGACCGCTAAAGCCACGAGACTAGACCCGAAAGCCTGTTGAATAGCCGGTAATAAACTTTCAATCGTTACATAATCAATCGGAACTATATAAGTTACAGTCTCTTCACCGGGGCCGGGGCCTGTTTTGCTCCTGAAGACATTAGGCGATGGACTATTACCGCCCTGACGAACTATTGAATAACTGCCCATGTTTTGCAGAGAAAAATTATACATTTGCAGAGTCGATAACATTATTTCGCGAGCTTCTTTTATAGTAACAGGATGAGGCGAAATTATAGTAATCTTAGAATTTATATTTGGAGGCACAATTATATTTTCTTGCAAGACTTCAGACATGAAACGCATAAATCTGACTAAATCAAAATCTTTAAAATTAAATTGTACGAGTCCCGATCGTCTCATAGCTGCGGCAGAATCCATTAATGCTTGTTCCTGCTCTGGAGTCATTGCGTCGCCTTGTCCTGATTGAGGCTGTGATGCCGGCGGATTTTGTGCAGGTCTCGGCGGTGCAGGTGGTGCAGGCGTATTATTCCTTTGAGGTGTAGTACGAATTCTCCGTGTAGCTGACTCAACTCTCAAACTTGATAAATCACTTAATAAAGCTATGAATAATAATATAGTAAAAATTTTTATAAATCTTTCTCTCAAACTTACAACATCCCCCGTCCCTTATTAAGATATGATAATACTACAAAATTTGTTTATTCGGCAACATATATAACAGTCGAACGCCCTGACTCAAGACTTATAGTAACGCGCTTATATTTCAATTCGTAGTCATCAACAGGTATAGAAATATTATCACTGCGCCATGAAATTTTTGTGTCGTCATCAGTCCCGTTGTCGGGCATATCTTTATCAACTTTGAATCTGAGCCAGATTTTTTCTGCTGCTGAAATTAATTCGCGCTCGATCTGTAATTCTCCGAGTAATTTATAAGACATCGCAATTAATCTAAACCCGCCGGAAATTACAAGCCCGGCAATCGCAACAGATACAAGCACCTCCATTAAAGTAAATCCGCGTCTTCTCATTTTATTTCACGACATAACGCAAGGCCGTAGATTGTCCTTTGCGAGTAACTTCAACGTCAAATCTTTCGCTGTTCATGAGTGAATTAATAGAATTTGCTATATCGCCCATGTTCGTGAAGGGAATCCCATTTACTGACTTGATAATATCACCCTTCTGAACTCCTAAACGCTTTAATATGCTTTCATTCTGGATCCATTGAACTTCGAGTCCTCCTGCGCTTTCATTGGGTCTGATTCGAATTCGCTTTAACTCGTCAAAAGGATTTTGAACGAGCTGACTAACTAATTCGCTTGAGACTTGG